>JAGVON010000034.1 GCA_020052735.1 archaeon
ATATTCAAGAGGCCGGAGGCATCCGGGTGGGGGGTGAAGATACCATGCAGCCGATAGTGAAGTTCCTGGGGGCGCTCGCCCTGGTTTTCATTGCTGCGGTGCTTCCTGTGGCATATGCGCCTTTCATGCTCGGGATGCTCATATTCGTGGCGCTACTGAACAAGGTGCCGCTCCTTGAGTTCGCGCTCGCGTGCTTCGGGCTGGTCCTGTTCATAACCCTGTTCAGCTTCTATGCGTTCGGGGGCATGGAAAGGGCCGGGCTGACCGCGGCGCATGCGGTTTCAATGATGATGCCTTTCTATATATTTTCCCGGACCACCTCGCCCCACGAGATGATGGAGGGCATGGGCAAGGCGGGCATTCCACGGGACTTCTCATTTGTGTTTTCCACGGCCATGCCTTTTTCCAAATCAGTGCGCCGGAAGGCGGACGCGGTGCGCATCGCGCAGCAGAGCCGCGGGGGCAAGAGCATCTGGGCCTTCACGGTGCCTGTTTTGAACTCCATATTTGAGAATGCGCGCGGGCTCGCCATATCCATAGAGAGCAGGGGCGGGCTTGAAACTAAAAAGGAAAATTAGAGTTCCGAGACCTTCCTCGCCTTTTCCGCAATCATCGCCGTCTTGCCCACGGCGCTCGCCTTCTCCATAGCGAACAAATCAGAGAGGAGGGGAACCTCCGCGAACGCGCTCTCCAGCTTGAGGAAGGACAACGCCCGGAAAATCGTGCCCCATGGGAGGAGCACCAGTATCTTCAGGGAATTCTTTTTTAGGAACGCAACCTTGTCCGATGCCTTGAGGAAGGAGAGGTAGACGTCCAGGAGGAGCACCGCGGTGAAGGCGAGGGAAAGGTATTCCAGCTGCACCTTTGTGAAATATTGGATTGCGGCATCAAGGAAAAAGAGCTCCGCGAGCACCAGGGTTACGAGCCCAACGAGCGAAATGAAAACCAGCGCCCTCCACGGCCTGGTTTTTTGTACGTCCATGTCAGAATATGGGTTAAATCGGTATAAAAGGTTTTCCATGCTAAGAGAGATGGGGTAGCAATGCAGCAAAGGAAGCTGGCTATTTACATAGTATTACTCATCGTCGCTGCGGTCATCATAGCGGTAAGCATGAAATTTTATGAGACAAAAGTCCTCTCTGATGATGCAGAGGGGTACGTGCTTGAGGACCTGTGGGCGAAGAACCCCAACGCCGACTCCGTTGGAATAATAGCCTGGGAGAGCAGGATTAATGTGGACGGAAGCTCCTATTTTGAGATAAAGGCGAGCGCCAGTGAGGGGCTTTCCACCCCCTGCCCAAAGAGGACGCATTATGAATATTTTTACCCAGAGCAGAATTTCGTGCCCAACCAGCCCGAGCGCGTGGTTTCCGGATGCACGGTCTGCGAGGGGGTCGGGTGCGTGATTGCGTTCCCGGAGGAGGCGATCATCGCTTCCCATACCAATTCCGGCACCTCCGCGGTGCAGGGCTATATCCAGAGGTATGGGGACGCTGCCCCTTCGGTGAAGCTGGAGGAAGGCGGCTGGACGGTCACGTGGAGGAGCCCCTCCGCACCGTACGGGTATGAAGTGGAGATGCAGGGCAACGGCGACATAAGCAGCATAAGAAGGGTCTGAACAATCCCTTGCTAATCTTCCCTTGCGTAAAAGTTCCTTGATTCCCTCTGCTCCCTGTCCAATACGCTTCCGGGCTTGTTTATCCTGGGGCGCTTGGAATCCTTGTCCCTCCTCATGGTTATGTTCGCCATGGAAAGGAAGGCGTTCATGCCCGCGGTCTTGTTGTAGGGGGAGGAGGCGTTTCCGCGCACGGAGCTCTGCCCCTCAAACACTATAAGGCGGTTTGCTATTGAATCTATGAAAGAAACGTCGTGGTCAACCACAAAGGCGCTCTTCTCGCTCTCCCCTATCACGGAGCGGAGGAGGTCGGAGAAGCGGAGCCTCTGCTCAATGTCCAGGAAAGCCGTTGGTTCGTCAAACAGGAAGACGTCCGCCTTCTGGGATAATGCATATGCGATGGAGACGCGCTGGAGCTCGCCCCCGCTCAGGGAGGTGAGGGGCTTTTCCATTAGTTTTGTAACACCCAATTCGCGCCTCGCCTTCTCGGAAATGAACGAATCTATGTTTTCGGAGGAGAATAGTTCCTCTACCGCTACCCCCTCCTGCGGCTCTATGTACTGGGGCTTGTACGAGATTTTGAGCGAGGGGAGCCCCGTTCCCTCGTCCGGGTTCTCCACCCCTGCAAGCAATTTTATGAACGTGGTCTTTCCCACCGCATTTTTTCCTACAATCCCCACTATTTCGCCTTCGCGTATGTCGCCCTTTTCGCAGGAAAGGGAGAAGTCGCCCAGCTTCTTCTTCAATTCGGGATAGGAAACCTTGGATTTCGCCTTGCGCTCCCCTTCGCTGAAGCCGGAGAGCCGGATTTCCCGGTCCCTGAATTTGATGTTTTCTTCTTTCAGGTAGCCGGCGAGGTATTCGTTTATGCCGTTCCTTACCGGTTTTGTGCCCGAGGAGGTTCCGTATGCGTTCTCCTCCCCGTAGAAGATGAATACGTAATCGCTCATGTAATCCAGGATTGCGAGGTCGTGCTCCACTACCATTAGCTTTCTTCCTTCACCGAATTCCCGGAGTATGAGGGCGCTCTTAAGGCGCTCCTCTATGTCCAGGTAATTGCTCGGCTCATCCAAATAGTAGATGCTTGCGTCCTTCAGGAGGGCCGCGGCAAGGGCTACTTTTTGCAATTCCCCGCCGCTCAGTTGGGTTATCTTCCTCTTTAAGATGGGCGTGAGCCCAAACTTCTTGATTATCTCATCCTTCGCCTTCCTCTCATCCATCTTGGAGAGGAGGGAATCCACGGTGCTTCGCGCGGCCGCCTTCCTTATCTGCTCCACGTTCTGCACCTTCATGCTTACTTTCTGCTTTCCTCCCGCCGCCTCAAAGTATCTTCGCTGGGAGATGGATACCCTGGAAAGGATTTCCTCCAATTTATGCTCTTTGAATTCCCCGAAATTGGGGGTGAGCTTTCCGGAAAGGATTCCAAGGGCGGTGGTCTTTCCAATCCCGTTCTTGCCCACTATGCCGCATACGCCCTCAGCAGGGAGCGGAAAATCGTATAGGCGGAACTGGTTTGTGCCGTATTGGTAGATGGGCTTGCCTTCTTCTCCAGCTAAATTGATGATTGTGATGCAATTGACCGGGCACTTCTTCACGCATAATGCGCAGCCGATGCAGAGCGACTCGGCAATCACCGGGAATTGCGTGGATTCCTCTACCACTATGCATTCGTCGCCCATCCGGTTGGGGGGGCAGACCTTGACGCATTGGTAAGGGCATTTCTCCCGGATACATAATTCTCTATCGAGAATAGCTACGCGTGTAGGCATATCATCTGCTAGAATAGGCGCATAAGGAATATTAAAAGCATTCGCAACTGGGGGGGAGTCCACTTAAGAAGTGCCATTCTTCTTTTTCTTCAGGAGCTTTAGGTATGACGCAACAATTACCACGGCACCCGTAATCAGGACAAGAATCATTTCAAGCTCTTCAGATAGACCAAATTCGTCCCTGAGAATGAGCAAAAGGACGCCTGCTGCGATGCCTAACGCAAAACCGCCCAAGAAAACAGGGACAAGGATGCCTGCAAGATTCCTTCGGTTAAAATTCTTTATCCAACCCCCATAGATGTAGATAAATACTATGAGCAATACGAATAGGGACAGGAATATCATAGAAACAATCTTGGTGATGCCAAGAATACCAGCAACAAAAAACATGATAAAAAGGACTGCGGCCGAGATTCCTGCGAAGGACAACTTAGCGTCAAACCAACCTGCCGAATAACTTCCCTCATATTCCTGAGGCTTGTCCGGTGTTGCTTTGTCCATAGGCAATTCTCCTGATTTTGGTTTTTAATCATATGGGGCGGTCTGGCCGCTACGGAGGTGCTAACGAATATAAAAGTATTCTTCTTATAGAAGTAGGGGGAGCTGCCATCGTGGCATTTCCACAGTGACTGCAACGAACGGGTGAAAGCTATGGAAGGGGAAGAAAGGCCTGATAACGTCGTATACGTTGGAAAGAAAGGCGTCATGAGCTACGTGCTCGCAGTTGTCACACAATTCAACAACGGGACGCAGACCGTGGTCATAAAGGCGAGGGGCAAGCTCATATCCCGCGCGGTTGATGTAGCGGAGATTGTGAGGAACCGCTTCGTCCTGGATGCGAAGGTCGGCAACATAGTGATAAAGACCGAGGAGCTGATGTCCGAGGACGGCAACAAGAGCAAGGTCTCCGCGATGGAGATTACGCTCTCCAAATAGGTTCCGGGCGAAATTTGAAACGGTGTTTTTGATGTTCAGGACCCATTACATAAAGGATGCGAAAGGGAGCGTAGGGAAGGAAGTGCAGGTTGCGGGATGGGTCCATGAGATACGGGACCTGGGCAAGCTCATTTTCATACAATTGAGGGACCGCACTGGCATAGTGCAGGTCACCGCGAAGAAGGGCGTGGTGCCGGACGAGGTGATGACCACCCTCAAGAGGAACAAGGAGGACGTGGTGAGCGTAACGGGCACCGTGAAGGAAAACAAGATTGCGCCGGACGGGGTGGAGATTAGCCCCTCAAAGGCGGAACTGCTCTCATTTGTAGGGATAAAGCTCCCCGTGGACCCGACCGGGCTTGTGCCGAGCGATCTGGACATAAGGTTGAATTATAGGTATCTGGATTTGAGGAAGAAGGACGTTACCGGGGTATTCAGCATAAAATCCGAGATTGCCAAAAGCTTCAGGGAGAGATGCACGCAGCTTGGGTTCATGGAGATACATCCCACTTCCATAGTAGCAGCCGCGACCGAAGGCGGCACGGAAGTATTTGCAGTGGAGTATTTTGAGCAGAAGGTCTTCCTTGCGCAATCCCCCCAACTGTACAAGCAGATGGCGGTCGTTGGCGGGCTGGACAAGGTCATGATGACGATGCCGGTCTTCCGCGCGGAGAAGCATCATACTACTACTCATCTAAACGAAGTGATCCAGATGGATATAGAGATGGGCTTCGCGGACGATAACGACGCGATGGGCGTGCTTTCGGACGTCACACTGCACATGCTCAAAAATGTGGAGAAGATGAAGGACGAGCTCGCGCTCCTTAACCCGGAGTTCGTTGCTCCGAAAGAAGTTCCGAGGCATACTTATACCGAACTAGTGGACCTCCTTGGGGAAAACAACATGAAAATGGAATGGGGCGAGGACTTCAGCAAGGAGGCGGAGAAGAAATTGGGCGAAATCCTGCAGGAGGACCTGTTCCTCATATATGAATGGCCCACGAACGTGCGCGCCTTCTATTCCATGCCTAAAGAGGGCAAGGAGGACGTGTGCAAGGCATTTGACCTCATCTATAAGGGGCTGGAGATTTCCTCTGGTGCGCAGAGGATACATATCCCTGAATTGCTTGAGAAGCAATTGGAGAAGAGGGGCCTGAATCCCCGCAACTTTGACTTCTACATAGACGCGTTCAGGGTCGGCGCGCCGCCCCATGCCGGATGGAGCATCGGGCTGGAAAGATTGACCATGAAGGTCACGAACAGGGAGAACATACGGGAATGCATGCTGTTTCCGAGAGACAGGACGAGGGTGCATCCTTAGGCACTTGCTGGAAACTTCGCTGATTGCAGGATGCTGTTACAACGGAGCCCTTCCCTTCAATGCGCTGACCGGAAATCGTGTATAAGAGAAGCATTCCTTTCCACCTACGCATACGAGGATTGAGAAATTCCAGTCTTTGTCCTTGGCTGCTGCCCATTGGTAATTTTTGGATTTCCCCAAGCCGAAAACGGGGTGCGCGAACTTTTCTTCCGTAATCTCGTCCAAATTTATCTCCGCACGCTTTCCGCCAATGAATGCATATATCTTATCCGCATCACATGCGATTCCCCCTTCCTCCAATGCGGCGCAGCCGACGCACTTCCCGATTTTGAGGGCGGCGGAGGCCCTCTCCCCCTTTTTGTTTATGAAAACATATTTCTTGCGCCCGCAATCCACTATGAGGAGGCTTTCCCCATGAGCCGAGGCGCAGAAATCCCTTGAGAGCGCGAATGGGAGCGAATAATCCTTGGAATAGAAACCGAAGTAATCCCCTTCAAAATACAGGTCAAGCCGGATTGCCTTTTTTGAGCCGGGGTCCAAAAGGTAAACATAGTCGGCGCCTTCGGAGGGGGAGTGGAGGAGCAACGCATCTTTGGAAACCGCCCAGTCTATGCCGAAATCCTTACGCTCCAGAAGGGAAATGGCATTCGCCTTCGGGTTCCTTGCGGATATTACGCCGCCCTCAACCGAGATTACGAGGTTGCGGATGGATATGGATTTGGAAGGGGATGGGTTGCGGAAGCCGGAATACCAGCCCTCCACCATTTTTTCAGTTACCTTTTCGTTCAGGAACTCACCAAATCGTCCGCGGCTTCCTGCGCTTCCACGATTATTTTTTCTTCGTCAAGGGAAACAAACTTCCCTTCGCGCAAAATCGGCTTTCCGGCTATTATCGCATCAGTTATGTTGCCGGGATGCAGGGAAAAGAGAAGATTGCGCGCATCGTGCAGCGGGCAGAGGTTCGGGGAGCGCAAATCCGCGAGCACGATGTCCGCTTCCTTTCCCGGAGAGATGCTCCCGGAATTGAAGCCGAGCGCCTTTGCCCCGTTTATCGTGGCGAAATCCCATATATTTTGTATGGAAACACGGAGCGGATCCCAGTACAGGTGGGACTGCATCAACTGCGCGAATTTCATGGTTTCCAGCATGTTGTGGCAATTGTTGCTTGCGGTGCCATCGGTTCCAAGTGCGACGTTCGCCCCTGCCTCCAGATATTCGTGGAGGGGGCAGATGCCCCCTGTTGCAAGCTTAAGGTTCGCCACGGGATTGTGGGAAATGGATGCGCCCGCCTTTCCAACGAGGGCGGATTCCCTCTTTGTAACCCAGGAGGCATGCGCAAGCACGGTGTTGGAATCAAGGGCGCCGAGGGAATCCAGATATTCAATCGGGCGCTTCCCCTTTTCCCGGAGGGAATCAAACACTTCTTTCCTGGTTTCGGAAATGTGCATGTGGAAAGAGAGGTTTTTTTTGCGCGCATAATCTTTTGCAAGCCGTATCAATCCATCCGAGCAGGTGTAGGGCGCATGGGGCGCCATGGAGATTTTGAGCAGGGAGGATTTGCCCGACCACTTCTCCGCTAGGGAAGTGCCCTTTTTCAGCTCGTCTTTTGCATCCGTTTTCTTTACCAGGTCAAATAGGGCATGCCCCACCGAGGCGCGGATTCCGGTTTCCAGAACCGCCTTGCACATCTCGTCCATGTGCGCGACATACATGTCGTTGAAGCACGTGGTGCCGGAGCGCACCATTTCCAGGATGCTGAGCATGGAGCCGGCGCGTATATGTTTCGGCTTGAGCTTCGCCTCCGCGGGCCATATTTTCTTTTCCAGCCAGTCGTGGAGGTGCATCCCCTCCGCATACCCGCGGAACAAGCTCATGGGGATGTGGGTGTGCGCATTCACCAGCCCGGGGAAGGCGAGCTTGCCTTTCGCATCTATTTTTTCCTCTGATTTGGCGCGGATGCTGCCCCCCACCTTGGCTATTTTCCCGTCCTGGACAAGGATGTCGCCGCGGACCAGTTCCCGCCGCGCATCCTGAGTGAGGATGAGCGCATCCTTTATGAGAATGTCCATACGGTAGGATTCCAAAGGAGAATATAAAAGGGTTGCGAGGTAAAAACTGCTGTATGCTTGTGCTTGTGCAATATGGGGAGATAGGAATCAAAGGAAAGAACAGGGGCACGTTTGAGCGTATGCTCGGCGCGAACATAAGGCGCGCCCTGGGGAGCATGCTTGAGGGGATTGCGCTCAGGGACTCAAGGGTTTTTCTGGAGGTTTCCGGCAGCGAAAAGAAGGTGCGGGAAGCCCTGATGAAGGTCTTCGGAATTGAGTGGTTCGCATTCGCATATGAATGCAACAAGAGCGCGGACGAGATATGGAAAGTGGTGCAGAAGCTGAAGTTGAAGGGGAAGAAAATCGCCGTGGACACAAAAAGGGTGGATAAGTCCTTCCCGATGAAATCCCAGGAGCTGAGCGCGGAAATCGGCTCGCGCATCGTGGAGAAATTCGGGTGCAAGGTGGATTTGGAGCATCCTGATGTTAAGGTAAGCATAATCATTGCGCGGAATGCGTATGTGTATTATGAAAAGATAAAGGGGCTTGGTGGATTGCCGGTGGGAAGCTCAGGAAAAGTCCTATGCCTGCTTTCCGGCGGGATAGATTCCCCGGTCGCGGCATGGATGATGATGAAGAGGGGCTGCCTCGTGGATTTCCTCCACGTGCATTCTTTTGAGAGATGGGACGCGAAAAAGGGGGCGAAGATAGTTGCGCTGGTGAAGAGGATTAAGGAATATGGGGGGGAGCCGCGCCTCTATGCTGTTTCTTATGCGGACTTTTATGCGAAGGCTGGCGGGCTGCCGCCGGAATACGAGCTGGTGGTCTTCAGGAAATATTTGTATGGGCTTGCGGAGAAGGTTGCGCTGGAAATGGGATACGGGGCCGTGGTGAGCGGAGATTCGCTTGGGCAGGTCGCTTCCCAGACGCTCCAGAACATTGGGGCGGCGGAGTCCGGGCTTTCTGTCCCTGTGTTCCGGCCTTTGATTGCGCTGGACAAGATGGAGATTGTGGCGCTCGCGGAGAAGTGCGGGACGTATGAAATTTCAATAAAGCCGTACAAGGACTGCTGCTCCCTGGTTGCGGTTTCCAACCCCCTCACGAGGGCGAAAAAATCCGAGGTGGAGCGGCTTGCGGCGGAAATAGGGATGGATGGGCTGATTTTGAAGGGTTTTGGGAGCGTAAGCGAGCATATAAAAACATAATTTGACAAAATTAGGAAGCATGGGAGAGGGAAACGGGGGGCTGGAGGCACTCAAAACGCAATGGGCTTCCGGTGGCTGGGAGGACCGGCGCGAAATCTGGGGCAAAGCTGATGCGATGGTCCGGGCGCAGCTGGTTCTACTGCGCGACGACGGCGCCCTGGATGCCGAGGGAGGGCGCTTCTATAAAGAAATTATCCAGGATGAGAATGAAACATATTTTGTGCGCGGGCACGCCGCGCTGGCGCTGAGCGCGTCCCCCAGCAGCGGGACGATGATATACCTGTCTGGAAAAATGGACCGCGATACGGATGGATTTGACACAAGCAGGTATGTAAGGGCAATGTGCGCGCAGTCCATGGGGCGGAACTCGGACTTTGTTGAGGCCATGCCCGCGAAGGAGCGCGAAAAGGTTCTTTCCGTATTAAGGAAGGCGCTTGACAACGACGAGCCCGTTGTTGTGGAGAACGCGATATTCGCCCTTGGCCAGCTGCACGATGAGGCGTCCGCGGCGGATATGTACGCGGCTGCAAGAAGCAAGCTCGCAAAGCCGGACCCCGCCACAGGGGAGATGAAAGCCAGGTGGGAGACGGTTGCGCTCGCGTTCTGCGAGATGGGGCTGAATGAAAAGAACGCAATATCCACTTATATTAGGGTGCTTGAGGAATGCCAGGATTTCCATGTGGCCGAAAGGATTAGGGAGTTCGCTGAGGAGCTTATAATGCACTCACAATTTGACGGAAAGAAAAGGCTGGCAGATGCACTGGAAATATACGGGAGAAAAGTGCAGCTTTCCGAGCTGGCTGGGGATGTGGACAGGCCTGACAGCGTGGTCGGGGCAGCTGTTTTCAGGAGGCGGCCCAGTGCGGTGCCTCCGGAAAAGGGCCCGGCTGCCAAACCCCCGCCCCTGCCAGTGAAGCTCAGGCTCGGATAAGGTTGAGCAGCTCCTTCAAATCCACGGCGTTGAGCACCGGTTTCCCGAAAAGCTCCGTGTCCTCGGAAATCCTGGGGCAAGCGGTGTTTATGTAGCATTCTATTTTGCGGAAATTTCCGAGTGAGGATGGGTTTAGCTCATTTGAAACCAGAAGATATGCCTTCTTCCCCTTGTTTTCCAATTCCTTTTTCGCCCATTCGGCTACCTGGGGGCAGAACTGGCCCGGCTTCGTGCTTATGAGGATTCCGAAAACATTGCATTCCAATGCCTTCGCTATCGCGCCCCTCTTCTTTTTCTCCAATTTCATTATTTCCGGGGTGAGGTCTGTGAAGGATTTGGAAAAGGGGTCAAACACATACACGGGCTTTCCCGCCATTATGGAGGTGGGATGGAACCTTCCCGTGCCAATGAAGAGGACGCAGTCCGCATCCTTTGCGACGGAGGTGGCGGCGGTGGCGTCGCAGCCGAGAACCTGCCCTTCGTATTTTGCGAAGCATCCTTTGCCGATTAGTACGGATAACCCGTTCTTCTCCAAAAACTTTTTCATTTCCTGGAGCTGGTGCACGTGCTGCACCGTGGTGACAAGGGCGAGCTTTTTTATTCCTTTGAGGCGCGGAAGCAGCTCCGCCATATTTTGGAGCGGCACATCCACCTTCCATTCCACGTATTCCACTGGGATTTCCTGTTTTTCTTTAAGGAATTCCGCGTGCCCGTAATGGATTATCTTGTCCGCGCCTATTGCACGTGCTTCGTCAAGCGCAAGGTCGCACGCGCCGTAGCAGGAGGAGCCGGAGATGAATACTTCATGGCCTTCCTTGCGCAGCCTGTCTGCGTACTCAAACGCGTGCTGCTTGAGCCCTTCCGGAAACTGGAGGAGTATCTTCATAAGAGTAAAATGAAGGGAAAGAAATAAAGAAGGTTCCGGATGCCGGAACCTCAAATCTGCCAGTTCCTCGTGTCCTGCATCGGCGCGGAGTCGCCCTCCTTCTTCCCGTTGGAGAGCTCACGCAGCCTCTTGAGCATAATCTTCTGCTCGGCAGAGGCGACAATCCTGCGGGTGGCCAGCACCGCGTCCGGGTTCACGGACATGGAGGTTATCCCAAAGTCCACGAGCTTCTCCGCGAAATCCGGATACACTGAAGGCGCCTGCCCGCATAGGGAAGAAGTCACCCCATACCTCGCGGTGGTCTCCACCACCTGCTTCACCGCCCGGAGCACCGCCTCGTTCCTCTCATCAAAGGCTGAGGCGAGCGTTCCATTATCCCGGTCTATGCCGAGGATGAGCTGGGTGAGGTCGTTGGAACCGATGGATATGCCATCTATCCCCTCCTTGCAGAAATCTTCTATTAGGAAGACGGTAGAAGGCACCTCAACCATTATCCAGAGCCGGAAATCCCTCGTGCGGTAGAAGCCGATGGATGCCATGATGTCCTTTATGGCGCGCAGCTCGCCTATGCGGCGCACGAACGGAATCATCAGCCATACATTCTTCATCCCGAACTCGTCGCGCACCTTCTGCAGCGCGCGCAGCTCCATCTTGAATACGTCCGGTTCCGCAATATACCTGGAGGCGCCCCTGTAGCCCATCATTGGGTTCTCCTCCTTGGGCTCGTACTGGTCCCCGCCCTTCAGGTTCCTGTATTCATTCGTCTTGAAGTCCGTTGCGCGGTACACCACGGGGCGGGGGTAGAACGCGGATGCAATCCTCCTTATGTCCTCCGCGAGCTTGTCTATGTACTCCTGCTCCCTGCCCTCAGCCATCATCTTCTTCGGGTGCTCGCCTATCGCCGCGATTATGAATTCGGCGCGCATGAGCCCCACTCCGTCCGCGGGCAGGTGCGCGTATTTCTCGGCGGCATCCGGGTCCGCGATGTTCATGTATATCTTGGTGCCGCAGATTGGCGCGGCTTCCGCGGCCTGCACGGCGCCGCCAGCGGCTAAGGGTGCGGCTTCCGCCTTCGCAATCTCAACCTTGCCCTCGTATACCATTCCGTGCGTCCCGTCCACCGTGACCAGCTGCCCCGCCTTGAGCAATTCGGTCGCGTTCTTGCTTCCCACAATGCAGGGGATGCCAAGCTCGCGCGAAACGATTGCGGCATGCGAGGTCATCCCTCCCGTGTTGGTGACTATCGCGGATGCCTTCTTCATCGCGGGGACGAAATCCGGGGTGGTCATGTCCGTGACGAGCACCGCCCGCTCCTCCATCCTGGGTATGTCCTCCGGCGTGGGAATCATGTTCACCTTCCCGACGCCTATGCCCGGGGAGGCGCCGAGCCCCCTCAAAAGCACGTTCATGCCGCCCGTGCCCCTGTTTCCGGCTGCCGGCTGGGAACTGGATGCCGATGCGAGCCCCCCTCCTGCCGGGGGCGACATCTCAAATGACGCTGGGGGAACCAACCCCTCGTGGATTGGCGCTATCGCCGGGCGCTTCTTCTCCTCGCCAAGCTTGCCGCTCTTCAGCGTTGTGATGGGGCGGGACTGCACGATATACAACTCGTCCTTGTGCACGGCCCATTCAATGTCCTGCGGGAACTTGTAGTGCTCCTCTATCCTCTTCCCCAGCTTTGCGAAGCCGATTATCTGCTCGTCCGTGAGCTTCTGCTTGCCCTGGGATTCCTCCTTTATCTCCGCCTTCACGTTTTTCTCGCCGTGCTTCACGAGCATCCAGTCCTGCTTCGCGATGTCCTTGGTCAGGATTTTCATGCTCTTCTTATTTACCCTATAAATGTCCGGGGTGACCGAGCCGGAGACGACCACCTCGCCCAGCCCGTACGCGCCCTCTATCATTATCACATCCATGTCCTCGGAAATAGGGTCCACGGTGAACATGACGCCGGCCTTTTCGCTCTGCACCATCTCCTGCACGACCGCGGCGAGCCCGACCTTCATGTGCTCAAACTTGTTCTGCACGCGGTAGAATATGGCGCGCGCGGTGAAGAGGGACGCCCAGCATTCCTTCACCGCCTTTATCACGTCGTCCTCGCCGTGCACGTTGAGGAATGTGGATTGCTGCCCCGCGAATGATGCGGTGGGCAGGTCCTCTGCGGTGGCGGAGCTCCTAACCGCCACATACACCGTCTCGCCCCTCATCTCGCACAATTTCTTGTAATTCTTGCGCACGGCCTTCTCAACCTCGGGCGGGATTTCCCCGTCCATTATCATCGCCTGGACCTGCTTCGCAGCCCTGTCCAGCGCCGCGGTGTCGTCCACGTCAAGGGAATCCAGGACCTCGGACATCCTCTCGCGCAGGTTGTTGTAATCCAGGTGTTTGTAATATGCGCCGCTTGTCGCGACGAAGCCGGGCGGCACGGGGAACCCGTGCTTTGCCATCTCGCCGAGGTTCGCACCCTTGCCTCCCGCCTCCTTGAGGCAAGTCCTGTCCAGCTGCTCAAACCAAAGAACATCTTCCATAGGCTGCACCGAGTGGAAATTGGAGAGCACCTTTAAAAATCTGCGTCCTGTGCGAGATGGGAATGTGGCGGTGCAATAATCAATTGTGCTGAAAAATAAGGCTGGATGGCCTTCCCCGCGTTCCTTTAGCCCCATTGTTCAAAGAATACGTTCTTGTCCTGCACGCGCAGCTCGTTGAGGGTTGCACGCATCCTGTTCACGAACGGGACCGGGCCGCATAGATAGTATTCCGCCTTCCCGTAATCCTTCACATTCTTGGTTATGTCCTCTGCGGAGAACTCGCCCAGCCTGCCGCCCCAGTTCATCGGCTTTTGGTTGAGGAGCGAGATGAGCAGGAACACGTCCTTCCCCTTCGCGCATTCCCTCATTTCCGCCTCGTCCGGGATTTCCTCCCTTTCCATGTTTTCCGAGAAGATATAAATGGGCGGGCGGGATTTTCTGGAAAGGAGCGTCCTCACCATGGAGCAGAGGGGGGTTATGCCCATCCTCTTCGCGAAAAATACCTTTGGCGCTTTGGTGTTCCTGAGCATGAACATCCCGAAGGGGCCCTCGGCGTAAAAGAGCCCGCCTTTTTTGAGCTTCGCGAGCTGCGCCTTCACCGTGCCGCCGTCAAGGTTGAAGAGGAACTTCACGTCCTTTTCGCCCTCTGCGGAATAGAAGGAGAGGACCACGAAATCCGTGGATGCCGGCGCAATCCGCACTTTCGCGAACTGCCCCGCGCTGAATGCGAATTTCTTTTTGGGGGCAGCTGTGAGCGTGCAGAATCCGCCCCGGGTTTCCACCGACTCAACTGCGAACGGCACGGGTGCCATGCGTGCCTTTCTTAGGGAAACATTAAATGCATTTCTGATGGGCGGGCCTCATGAGAGGTAGACGAGGAGGCCGGCTGCGAAGACAACTGCTCCCAACGTGAGCGTCGCCTTGAAGAAATTCACCCTTTCCACGAATTTCAGGAGGGCGCTTATGGATGCGAAGCCGGCTATTGCAGCTGCAGCCGCGCCAACAGCGAGTTCTGGGGTAAAAATGAAATCCTGCTTTATGACCGGGAGCATTAGTTCCGCCGCGAATACAATTGGGATGCTCATCATGAAGCTGAGCCGCAATGCATCCTTCAGCGGGAATTTTTCCGCAAGCAATGTTGCTAGCGTTATGCCTGAGCGGCTTATGCCAGGGAGCGCGGAGAAGCCCTGTGCCAATCCCGGGATGATTGCTTTCTTTATCTCTATTTTTGTTTCCTTTCCCGCTTTCTGGTTTTTCTGCAGGAAAGCTATGCATAAGAGGAATAATCCGATGAATATCGTGAATAATCCATCCGGAATCTCCACTGAGAATGCGAGGAAAAGGAGGGGGGTTGCGATTATTCCGCTGAGAATAGTAGTGATTATGAGGAAGACAGGAAGCGTTTTGTCCGCGTTTTTGGAAAGGATGTCGCGGAGCATCTGCACGAGCTCTTTGCGGAAATATATGATTGCGGCGATGAGCGTGCCCCAGTGGAGGAACACGGAAACGGAAAGCGCCTCCTGGTAGTCCATGCCGAAAAGGAATTTGCCGGAGAGCGTGACCGCCGCCTCGGAGCTTATGGGCAGCCATTCAACCAATCCCTGGATTATGCCGAGGATTATAGCGGAAAAGAAATCCATTGCATTCGTCACTCCATTTGGGAATGCCTGGCCATCGCAAGCATGCCCGGCTGCATCAGGAAACCCCTTTCAAGCGCAATGAGGAACTCCCGGTCACTGCCCCTGAGCGCGGCAAACGTGTCCCCCACCATCCTCCTGTTTTCCGCGGGCTTCAGCAACGCGGCCCAGTTTATGACTGCAACTGCGCTGAAGAGGAGGTCGTCCCGCCTCTGGCGGTGCATCTCCATCGCGAGTTCAAGGAATTCGCCCATGAGGGCGGGGCTGGCTGCTGAAAGCGGCATGAGATTTTTCTCAATGGCCCGCAGGAAGGAGAGGTATGGGTCGCGGTCTGGCAGGGGCAGCCTGCCCATCCCAAACAGTTCCATCCGTTCCCCGCAGGGCTCTACGCGGCATGCAAGCGACGATACTGCAGACATCACGTGGAGCATAGGGCGCACGTCCCCGCGGCAGCCCTTAGCGACCTCAATCGTTTTCAGAAGCGCTTTGCGTGCCGGCTCGTACGATGCCGCCCGGGCATTCTCAATCAACCCGCCTGCGCCTGCCCCCTGCTGCACGTCACCCCTCGCGTCATGCGGCTGGCGCCGGAGAAATTCGCTGGACGCGCGGTCAAACGATTCCATGGCTATCCTGGCGAGCAGCAGCAGGTTGGAGGCCGCCATTGCGCTGTTGCCCTCCGATTTGGCGATGCAGAAATCCACCGCATCCATGGTGTGTTCCTGGTGGTTGATGGATTCATACATCATGAAGACGCTCACAAGGAAGCGGTTGAGGGGCATGCTGTCCGGGAGCCTTCCGACATTGCCTCCCTTTTGTGCCGGGGCTGGCCAGAGCCTCTCTGCACGCCCGGAGAGCCCATCAACAAAGCTCCCCCGGTCATGGAATTCGTAATCGCGGGCAAATTGTTCCACCGCATCCCTGAGGATTCTTCCCGACTTCCTATGATCCTCCATCGTGGCGGCGGCGGCCTTCTCACGCACGTCCTGCGCCTCAAGGAAACTGCCTTTCTTCCCGCCCTGGACGGACGATGTGGGGAATGCTGGCCTTGGCACCGCAACCGGCCCGGAAGCCACCGCAGGTTTTGTTGCGCGCTGGTTCATTCTTTCGCCCCTTGGATGTTCATCGCCGGCTTGAATTCGTCTTTTGGGCCGTCAACCTTGCAGGCACCGGACAGCTTCGCTACGGCCGGGTTCTCGGCGCTCATCACCGCGGAGGCGCCGGATGCCCGGTATGGCCTGTCCGGAGGGTGCATGCAAACAAATGCGGGGGAGCCGCCAATCAGGGCAAGTTCCAATAAGAGCACGGCCTTCCGCCCGAATGTCAGCTTGGCCGGCTTCGCCTTCGGCGCACCATCCTTAATCCCCGGAGTTGCTTTCGCAACGGCTGCTTCACCCATGGAAAACCCGCCCCTGCTTTCTTTCATAATGTTTATAAGGGTTGTTTGGTGGCAAGCGCCCGGGAGTAATTCAGCGCAGGAGGACACGGCATCGGTTTTAAATTTTGCACGCACAAGCATGCGCATGGAGGAAGCGATTCTCTGGAAGGGGATGCCGAAGAAAGAGGTGCAGTGTTACTTATGCTACAGGCTGTGCAGGATTAAGGAAGGGGAGCGTGGGTATTGCAGGATTAGGGAAAATCAGAAGGGGAAATTGTACGCGCTCACATATGGAAAAGCAATCGCGGCCGAAGTGGATCCAATAGAGAAAAAACCATTTTACCATTTCATGCCGGGGACGGAATTGTTTTCCGTGGCGACGGTCGGGTGCAATTTCCGTTGCCAGTTTTGCTTCCATCCGGATACAGTAATCATACACAATGATGAACCTTCAGGCATCGGGCAGATGTTTGAGGAGGCAGAGAAAACAAATCAGAAAGAGGTAAGAATCCCGAATTCCGAAACGATTAGCAACGAGGGGGAAGCCCGAAAGGTGGGCAAGGTGTTTTCCCACAATTACGAGGGAGAATTATGCGGCATAAAAGCTTCACAACTGCCCGGTTTTGAGTGCACGCCGGAACACGAGGTTTTTGTATGGGGCGCTAAAGGCCCCGAGAAGAAAGCCGCCGCACATATAAGCCAGGGGGACTGGCTTGTAACTCCAAGGCTTACGTTCCAAAACAACAGAAAAATCCGCTTGAGGGTTGCGGATATCTTGTCCAATAGAAAGACCATGGTGAAGAAAAGCAGGAAAGCGGATGCGGAAAAGTTGAAGCTGATTATGGCTCTCCGAAGCAGAGGCCTGAGTTCCAGGGAAATCGGAAAAATTGTTGGAATGCATCCCGTATACCTGCGAAAACTGATGGGCATACTCAGAAGGGATGGGATAACGGGGGGAACGTTCCACTACGAGAATGATGCCATAGAAAAGGACGGAAAGGCCAAATTCCGGAGCGAGAAGAGATGGATTCCGGCAGAACTGGCCCTTGATGAAAAGTTGGCTGAACTCCTGGGCTATTTCGCCGCTGAGGGGCACGTGAGCGTCTCCAAGAACAGGCCAAATTCCATGAATGTTGTCTTTAGTTACGGATTGCATGAGAAAGAACTTGTGGAAAGGACTGCTGAGTTGATAAGAAAAATTTTCCTGCTTGAACCAACGGTAAAGACACGGAGAACGGCGATGACAGTGGAAATCAGCAAGAGCTCAGTAGGAGTTTTGTTCAAGGAGATGTGCGGGAACGGCGCCGGGAACAAGATAGTGCCTGCGGAGATTTTCAGATCCCCTAGGGAAGTTGCCTTGTCTTTCCTGCAGGCTTATGTCAAGGGCGACGGAACTGAAACTGGAAATCACATCTCTATGGATACGATATCAAAAAAGCTTGCAATCGGGCTGTGTTACCTCATTCTCAAACTTGGCGCATTGCCCGCATTTTATGAGTGGATTCCAAGGGGAGAAAAAAGGATTGAAGGCAGGCTGGTCAAGGAGTCTACGCTCTATTATGTGAAAGTGAACACAAACATATTCGGAAGGGAACTGGTTGGGGGGGAGAAAAAGGAGAATTTCGGGCAGAAGGGTGCGGGTTTCAAGGCAACGGAAAAATACTGGCTGCTTCCTGTGAAGAAGACGTGGAAAAGAAAGTATTCCGGCCCCGTATATAACATGGAAGTGGACGGCGAGCATTCATACATAGCCAACTTTGTTGGAGTTGGGAATTGCCAGAACTGGTCCATATCGCAGGCGTTCGGCGGGATACAGGGCGAGGATTTGCCCCCCGCGAAGATTAGGAAGGTTTGCAAGGAAAAGAATGTTCCCGGCGCGGCTTACACTTACACCGAGCCGACCATCTTCATGGAGTATGCGCTGGACACCGCAAAACTTTTGCATAAGGACGGGAGGTTCAACACATTTGTGACCAATGGATACATGACTTCGGCGGCGATTGGGGAGATGGCCGGGAGGATAGATGCGGCGAGGATTGATTTGAAAGGATTTCACGATAAGGTGTATAAGGAATTGTGCGGGGACGTGCGGCTGGAATATGTATTGCAGAGCATAAAGGAACTTCATGCGAAGATGCATATAGAACTCATAAATCTGATAATCCCTGGATGGA
>JAGVON010000002.1 GCA_020052735.1 archaeon
AGGCCAAGGGCTTCTTCTGCGATTTGCGCTTCACAGGCACCCGCTCCATTTCCGCTGGCATTAAGGACGGCGAGCCCGAACTCAAGGAGGGGCAGGAGTCCGGCCTTTCAGTCCGCGCATTCATAAACGGCTCGTGGGGCTTCGCAGCGGGCGCACCCGATGATTTTGAATCCCTCCTTTCCCGCGCGCAGCGCCTCGCCTCCTCTTCCAAAGGCAATTCCAGATACCCTCCCAGGGAGGATTCCGCCCAATATTCCGCGGCAGAGGATTTCCCCCGGCCCGATTCCGAATCCCTCCTCTCCTCCTGCAGGGAGCTGCACTCCGGCCTGGAGGGCAAGGGCATAACCAACAGGCAGGTCCGCCTCTCAGAAACCCGCTTCTCCCGCGCGTACGCCAATTCCGCGGGCTCGCTTATAGAAGATTCGCATTCCATCCTCTACGCCCGCTTCACCTGCATAGGGAAGGAGGGCACTTCCATGCGCGAGGGCCACCATTCCTGGGGCTCCAGGGCTTCCTGGGACATGGACGCGCTCCTCCCTTCCGCGTCCGAGGCGAAAAGGAAATGCCTTGATTCCCTCACCGCCTCCCCTCCCCCCCACGGCACCTTCACCGTAATCCTGGACAACGAGATGTCCGGCGTCTTCGCGCACGAGGCGGTTGGCCACGCATGCGAGGGCGACGCCGTGATGGAAGGCACCTCAATTCTCGCGGGAAAGAAAGGAACGCGCATCGGCTCCAGCTTAGTGAGCATATGGGACCGCCCCGAGCTGGAAGGGGGATTCGGCTCATACTCCTTTGATGATGAAGGGATGCAGGGAAAGGCCGCAGAGCTAATCCACGAAGGCGAGCTGCACGGCTTCATGCACTCCGCGGAGAGCGCGGAAAACCTAAGTGAGCCGCCCAACGGCCACGCCCGCGCCGAATCCTTTTCCGTTCCCCCCATCGTCCGCATGAGCAACACCTACATCGCGGCAGGAAACCACTCTTTAGAGGAAATGATGGAGGTGCAGGACGGCATATACCTTAAAGGGATGAACGGCGGCAGCGTGGACACCATCACTGGCCAATACATGTTCCGCTCCGAGGAGGCGTTCCGCATCTCAAAGGGGGAGCAGGCGGAGAGGATACGCGACCTTTCCATCACCGGCACCATAATCGGCACGCTTAAGGAAGTGGATGCGGTTGGAAAAGACCTCAGAATTAAACCGGGCTTCTGCGGCAAGAACGGCCAGACGATGAGCGTGAGCGACGGCGGCCCGCACATAAGAGTACGTTCAATGAAAGTTGGTTAGCGCGCCCGCACCAATCTATCTCCACTTCATCGCTTCAGGCAACCTCTCCGCCACATCCGACGCACAATAAGCATAACCCTTTTCCTTGAACAGCAGTTCCCCGGCCCTCTTGTTCGCGCGGGAAGCCGCGACCGCTGCCTCCATCGCATCATTTTTCGCATAAAGGGCACAAAGCAGCCCAGCAAGCACATCTCCCGTCCCTCCCTTGCTCATGCCCGCGTTCCCGCCCCTCACCAGCACAATCTCCTTCCCGTCCGAGACCACGTCCACGTGCCCCTTCTTCACTATGGTGCATCCCCACTTTTCCGCCATCGCGCGCACGTGCTCAGGGCTCCCGTCCATCCCGAACAGCATCCTGAACTCGCCCTCGTGCGGCGTAATGAGCAATCCCCGCAATTCCCTTTTCCCTACCTGCTTGAACGCATCCCCGTCCAGCACAATCCGCCCATACTTCTTCCTCATTCTCCCCAAATCCAGGGGCGCATCCCCCATCCCCGGCCCCGCGAGCGCGCAATCCGCCTCCGGAAATTCCTCAACGACAATCGCCTCCGGAATCCCGGAAACCGCAAACATTAATTTCTCGTCCCTCTCCCCGGGCATGAAATACACCATGTCCGCGAACCTCCTCGCGCCCAGGATGCAGAAAACCGCGGCCCCGTGGTATTTCCTGCTCCCGGCCAGAATCAGCACCTTTCCGTTCTCCCCCTTGCGCGAGCCCTCAGGCGGCACGTAGAGGGAGGAGCGTTTTCCCTCCATAGCAAGCATTAAAATCTGCACCAATAAAAACCCTCCCATGCGCAGGGCGATTCTCCGTGGCATGGGTTTCCTTTGCGGCAGCATCGCGTTCTTTTCCCTATTCGCCGCAATACTCGTGTTCATGCTGCCCGGCGCCCAGGCCTCCATCCTCAACAAGGCGAACGACGAATACGCCCCGAGAATGGTCCCCGTGCTCATTGCGCACGACCCCCAGCTCAGCACCCTCACCTACGAGAACACCGCATCCTACTGCAGGCAGAGGCAGCCCGGCGTGTCCCAGGAATTCGGCGGCGTCAGCGACGAATACGTATGCTCCCTCATCCAGAACAATTACGTGTCCAACACAGAGGAGCTCCAGCTCCGCCTCGCCCGCGCCCTCATCTCCAACCGGGTGGATGACATAACAGCGAATTATGGCCTTGAAATCGCCAGGCTCCAGTCCTACCTCCTTCCCCTTCTCGCCTCATTTGTGATATTTACATTCCTCTCCTTCACCTTCATCTACTTCGGCTCCAAGGACATGCTCGGGCTCGCCTTTTCCATTTCCTCCTCCGCTGCCGTCTTCTCTTTCATCACCTTCCTCATCTCTGCGCTCTCCTACTTCCTGCTCCCGTCCTATCTCATAAGCATGGCTAAGGAAAACGTCTCCACCCCTCTTGAGCTGGACCTGATAACCGCAAGCCAGGACCTTGTCGCAGAAGTGGTCGGCGAAGTCCTGCTCCCGCCCATGGCACTGTTCGGGCTCCTCTCAATCGGCTGCGGGCTGTTCGCCGCTTCCTTCTATTATTATCTCGCAAAACTAAAAGATTAGAATTAGAAAACTCTTTTTCCTATTTCCTTATTCAAAAATTCCGCCTCTTTCTTCGCCGCCTCTTCCGGCTTCCCACCCTTCTTCTCATGCGCAA
>JAGVON010000041.1 GCA_020052735.1 archaeon
ATTGCTGAACAACTGTTTTGAGGTGAGCTGGAGCGCAAAATGCACGGACTCAATGTTCTGCCATGATTCCTTTGATTTGCGGGACTGCCTGTTCTGCTTTCATATCGCCTCCAAGCAGTACTGCATAGCGAACAGGCAATATTCCAGGGAGGAGTATTTCCGCATAAAGGGGATGCTTTTGGAGCACCTGAAGAAGAACGGGTTCAGGGCGGATTTCTTTCCGCAGCTGTGAGCTTCCGCAGGATATAAAAAGAGTTGTTAATTATATATCTATATGGTTGAACCTAAAGAACGGAAATTTGCTGTGATACCCGGAGGGCTGTCTGGGCCAGGCAAGGGCATGAGGAGCGCCACAATCAGGGCGCACAGGGACATAGCGGCAAAATGCATGCTTGAGATTTATGAGATTAGGGACAGGATGGCGGCAAGGACCGCGGACCCGGAACTGTTCAAGGCGGAGTTTGCGAAGTATTTCGGCCCGCCAACCACGAGCAATGACCTGGAGAAGAAGAGGCAGATGGAGGCCGCGCTTGAAAAGTGGCTGAAGTTTGAGGAGGATTTTTACGCCCATCTTAATGCGAACGGCTACAGGAGCATCCCTCTTCCAGCGGAAAAGATAGCCGCCACCGTCAAACATATAGCTGACACCGCATGGACGGGTTTCAGGCACGTTTTCCATGGGCGCAAGCCCACTCCGCCTGAATCCGCATAAGTATATAAAAAGTTCTGATGAATTTTTCCCTTATGCCTACAAAAGAGGAATACCTGCAAAGGGAACTGAAGCACATAGACATCAAGAAGCACAACACCATACAGCTTGTGGAGGACTACTCGCACATGGCGTTCCAGGCAAGGAACCTTGCCCGCGCCTCCCGCATCTACGACAACATGCTGGCGGACGATAAATGCTCTGTTATCCTCACGCTGGCAGGCTCCCTCTTCAGCGCCGGGCTGAAGGACGTGGTCGTGGACATGGTGCGCAACAACATGGTGGATGCAATCGTATCCACGGGCGCAATCATGGTGGACCAGGACTTCTTTGAGGGCTTGGGCTTCAAGCACTATATCGGGACGCCGATGGTGGACGACGAGGATTTGCGCCAGAAGCACATAGACCGCATATACGATACTTACATAGACGAGGACGAGCTCCGCGTCTGCGACATGACGGTTGCGAAGATAGTGGATGCGCTCCCGCCCAGGCCTTATTCCTCAAGAGAAATCCTCCGCGAGATGGGCAAATACCTGAAGGAGCACGGGAAGAACAAGCAATCCGTCGTGCTCGCATCATATGAGATGGGCGTCCCAATATTCGTGCCCGCATTCTCGGACTGCAGCGCCGGTTTTGGTTTCGTGCACCACCAGTGGAACCATCCACAGCAGCACTCATCCATAGATTCTGCAAAGGATTTCCTTGAGCTGACCAAGGTGAAATTGGCGGCAGGGGAAACCGGAATCTTCATGATTGGAGGCGGAGTTCCGAAGAACTTCACACAGGATACGGTGGTCGCCGCGGAGGTGCTGGGCAAGGACGTCTCCATGCACAGATATGCCGTGCAGGTCACGGTTGCGGACGAGAGGGACGGCGCGTGCTCCAGCTCCACCCTGAAGGAGGCGCACTCCTGGGGAAAGGTGGACGAGGGGAACGAGCAGATGGTCTATGCGGAGGCGACCATGGCGATGCCCCTCATAGTCGGGTACGCTTACCACAAGGGGAATTGGAAGAGGAGGAAGCCGAAGAACTTCGGGCCGATGCTGGACAAGCAGTAATTCTGGTGTGGCGTTCCAAGGCGTCGCAGAACCACCACGGCAGCATATTTATAACATATTCTGCGGATATTGCTAGGGGATAGATAAATATGTGCACTGCTCATAAACCAGAGCCCAGGGTCCTCCGCTTTAGGGCTGAGATGATGGGAGTTGGATCGGGTAGCTTAAAAAAGGAAATACCAAATCTTGAGAGAGAGTTCAGAAGGCCTCCGCTTCTTGAGCGCTTTACTACTCCCGGCAATAGGGGCATTGCCTGCATGATAGTTTCAGGCCCTACGCGCATAATGGTGCCGCATGCAAACCTATGCTATCCATTTGAGCCAAGGTGGGGCCTGAATCGGGATGGCGGCTATTTGGAATGGCGTATAAAGGGGGCAAGAGCATCCATAGGCCCGTATTTTAGAGAGAATGGGTATGAGCTGGAAAAACCGCCGTCCAGGAAATGGTTTGTGGCGGCCGGAACAGGGCGTATTTTTGTTGCGTCTTCCCTCCGCGGCGGCTTTGCATGGCTTCTTTGCGCACATGAGGAGTCGCCCCTCGCTGGCATTAAGGATGAGAGGTCGCCCTATACCCAAACCACGCGTGGAGAGTGGCTTTCCCAGCTCGACCCGCCCATATACGTTCCTGAAAGGTCGTACTTTGAATCGGTGAGTTATGGCCCCGGCCAGCCCCATGATGGCCCAAGCGGAAACCAGTCGCCGCTCCACCCAGTTTTAGAGCCTTACCAGGAAGTCCTTGATGCCCGCGCGGATGTGGACAGGGTTTGCAAGTAAGCCTGATCGTATGGCATGACGTGGGCGGGTCCATGCTGGACAAGGGCTAAGCCCTGCGTTCTATGACAAGCTGATGGAACGCTTCCACGCTTTCAAAGGCACCTGCGGGCGCAGCGAGGAATTCTTCGTAAGTAATTAGTTTTAACAGCACCAGGACATGCTCGTTAGGGGTGAGAAGCCCAAGCCCCAAGCCGCAGTCCATCGCTTTCCTTATGCTGGCTTTTTGAAGCTCATCGCGCACCAAGTATGCTAGGTGATATTCCTCACCTATTTGGTAACCTCGGTCAGGGGCGTTCTGATTCACGCTGTTTTCAAGAATAACATAAGGCGGGCCATGCGGTTCAGCAGAACCCGAGCCATTGCCAGGAAGCAAACGACCAGAAGCTAAGCACCTATATTCGGAGTGCAGCCTGCCCTCCAGCATTATGTTTATGATGGATTCCGCATGTATTGAACGATTTTTTGCTCCGTGAGCGAGCACATCTTCCTCCAGCGCCTTTTGGCAAACCCTCGCGTGCAGTTCATCTCCTTGAGGCACCCAATTAATCATCCACATCTCCCTTAGAACATCCTCAGGCAATTCCGTAATCGGCTGGTACGTGACAGCTCCTTTTCTGCACATAAACATCAGGTTTCCAATTTCCTGCTCACTAACTCCAGCCGCCCTGAGCAATTCAGCAGTTCTGGCAATCACCTTTTTTTGGGTTTCTCTATTTTGTGCGTACAGTCTTTTTTTGGCGGCGTAAAATTCATGGGACCACGGCCCGTGTTTTATTAGGTAATCTACGAATATGCGAATGGTTTCTTCCTCGTTGAAAGGCTTTGCAAGCACGAACTCTATCTGCCGCGCATGCCTTGCAACTTTCTCCAGCTGCAGGTGTTTTGCAGAAATGACCCGGGGCGCTTCGTAATGGCGTTTTCCGGCATTGACAGTCGCGTTTTGCATATAATTATACCTATTCAAAAGCTTATAAACCTACTCTTTTTACAACTTTTAATAACATCAGACCAATCCGGCAGGATAATAGTCAAACTTCATCCTTTCATTCACAATCAGCACGTCCTGCTCCCGTATCGCATCCCCGAACCTCCCCTGCAGGTCCGAGAGAAACGCATCCAGTTCCGCGTTGGTCCTATATGCAACGAAGAACATCACCCCCAGTTGCCCGGCGGTGCGAAAGGCAAAGTTTATGTTCCTGTTCGCCGTTAAATACACCCCAAGGGAATCCAGCTTCTCATTGGAAACAGAGGAGAGCTTCAGTAATATGGCATAATACTGGAACCCTGCCTTCCCAAGATCCACAATAGGCACGAACTTCCTTATGGCGCCGCTCTCACCCATCTTCTTTATCCTATAATACACGGAATCCGGGGTGGAATCCGTCTTCTTCGCAATCTCCCCGTAAGAAAGCGAGGAGTCCGAGGAAAGCAACCCGAGTATCTTCCTGTCCAGCGCGTCCATCTCCGCCTTCCCCTTGCCCCCGAACACCTCCCCGGCGTAATCCTTCTCAAAATTTATGGAACTCTCCACCTTGTACGGGTCGTAAAGGAAAACGGTCATATAGTCCAGCACAGCTTCCCCGAGGTAATCCGTTATCTTCGCAATCTCGTTGTTGAAATGGTGCATGTTGTCGCATGCCAATTCTATTTCGTAATTCCATTTTCCAGAGAGCCGGAACACCCCGATTGCAAGGGGGAGGCCTTTGAGATAGGAATGTATCCTCTCCCGGTTTTCCTTCCCCTCCCGTATGCGGAGAAATAGGTAGAAGGTGTCCTTTCCCAGAGCCCCGTATCCGGGGATGAAGGAGAAATTGCGTATCACGCCGAGCTTTTTCAGCCGCTTTATCCTGTATAATATCGAATTCTTATGGAGCCGGAGTTCTTTGGAGGCGCGGGAAAGGGCGTTCCTGGAGCCCTCCGAGAGTATGTCCAGGAGAAGGAAATCTTTCTTGTCCAGTTCTTTCATATTTATTGCTTATTTTGCTTATTTTATAAAATTATGCGTATTCTCACAAAAAATCTTCAATAATTAATAATAAGTCTGGAATAGTAGTTATAGCAGGTGATTATGTATGGAGGCAAAATCAATAACTGGAAATAAAGGTGGAATGGAGGGGAAGGCGGATGTTGTAAGAGCCGCGAAGAAGCCGGAGCCGGCAGTGCAGCGCACCGCTTCCAGGGAGCTCATAGCGAGGGTGTGCCGCACTGCTAAAACCAGATCCGAAGTGGATAAGGCTATAACTGAGATAAAGGGAATGGGGGACTGGGCGACGCTGCACGATCTGGCAACAGGGGAGATGGGTGAACTCAAATGCGAAGGCAGGTCTGTCGCGGATCTTGTAGTAAAGGCTATGATAGGGAAGGTAAGCGCAGAGGAGACCGTGAGTAATGTTATCGGCGCATCCCGCATACTTTCGCATCGGCTTGCAGCCGTGTCGGTTCTTGAGGGCAACCTAGATGCGCTTCTCCGCCTGTGCGCCCGGATTACTTTGCGCTTTGAACTGCCCATAAGCGGTTCAGAGCGGTCCCCAGTCGGGGAGGCGATTGCAAAAGAGATAAACAAAATAGCAGCCAGCCAGCCTGAAAGGGCGGAAGGCGGGCTGAGTTCTATGCAGTCTACTACGCTGGCTTATATTGTCCGGAACCTCTGCGGCGCACAACCAGCGACGGATATCGCATTGTATGTTATGGGAAAGAACGGGCATGAGGAAGACATCGCATGCCTCGCCAAGGATGGGATGAAAGAGGTCGCTGCTCCCGCGTCAAAAGCACTCGCGCAGATTCGCCCCGACTTAGTGCAGGATATGGAGATTCAAAGGCTTAAGTGGCTGGTCCTGGATGTGATAGATGACTGGGATGGCAGAACTCCAAGGGTTCCGCGACCGGAATGGGAGATGGAGCAGAGGCAAAAGGCGCTTGAAGCGCTCACCCACCTGAAAGACGATGTGAGCCTTCTGGTGATGCTGGTCCGCGAGCTTAAAGGCACCCGGGAATTTGCCGCTAGCGAGGTTGTGGATGGCGCGGGGATTCCGATAAGGCATCTGGTCTATGCCACTGTGCTCAAGTACCTCGCCATCAAGATGGCAAGCGGAGAACTGAGCGAGGCGGAGTGGCTTAAAATAGTCGGGCAATAGGCCGCTCCTTTCTTTTTTCTTTTCCATTAGCTATTAATATCCTCCAATCCAACTCCACCCATGGACGGAGTAATCCTTCTGGGCTATCTTGCAGGCATCCTGCTCACGATTTCATTAATTCCCCAGGTGCTGCAAAGCTGGAGGACCAAATCAACCAAGGACATTTCCCTCTGGAGGTATGTGATTTACACCACAGGAATTGCGCTGCTGGTCATATATGCATTCCTTGTGAATGACATGCCGGTTGCGGTAATGAACGCAATCGCATTGCCGCTCGCGCTCTCGGTCCTCTACTTGAAAATGAAGTATGGGTAGGCATCCTCCGCATCTAGGAAATCGCCTTGAATGCATTTTCGAAATCCTCAACCACATCCGCAGTATGCTCAAACCCAACCGAGTACCTGAGAAGGTTCCCCATTATGCCCCTCCTCTCCGCCCCAATGCGGTCTTTGTAGAACGTAAGTACTGCATGCTGCTCCACGAGGCTCTGCGGGCCGCCGAAGTTCGTTGCGATATACGGAATCCTCAGGCTGTCAACGAATCTGCCCGTCTCTTCTTCACTTGCCCTTAATGAGAATGTGATGACGCCGCCGAAGCCGTCCATCTGCCTTTTTGCCAGCTCATGATCCGGATGTGAGCCGCAGCCCGGGTACCATACCCTTTCAACCCGTGGATGTTCCTCCAAGTAACGTGCAATCAGGAGGCCGTTCTCGTTGTGAACCCTCATGCGCAGCGGAAGGGTTTGCAGGCTTCTCAGGAGAAGGTAGGAAGTATGCGGGTCTATTATGCCTCCGAAAACATCGCGGTACTGCTGGATTTTGTCGACCAATTCCTGCCTTCCGGCAACAACGCCCCCGAATAAGTCATGGTGCCCCCCCAGATATTTTGTCGCGCTGTGCACCACAAGGTCAGCACCATACTCCGCAGGCCTGAGATTTATTGGAGAGGCAAATGTGGAGTCAATCACGCATGTGATTCCTCGTTCCTTCATAAAATTGACTACACGCTCCATGTCAATTACCCGCAGGAACGGGTTCGTAGGCACCTCTGAGAAAAATAGGGCATGGCTGCCCTTTTGGATATGGGCTTCGGGGCAGCCCAGTTCGTCAATACCGATTTCAGTGGCACCTACTCCAAGTCTGGGCAAGACTTCAGTAAAAAATTTCCTCGTATTCCTATAACAGTCGCCAGTGAAAATGATGTGCTGCCCTTTTTCCACCAGTGCCAATACCAGTGTCGTGATTGCGCCCATGCCGGAAGAAAAAAGGAGGGCCCGTTCGGCATTCTCCAGCGCCGCCAGCTTTTCTTCAGCTGCATGTTGGGTCGGGCAGCCGTATCTCCCATATTTTATCCCCGGGAGCCTGCCTTCATAAAAATCAATGGCCTGCCGGGTATCCTCAAAATAGTACGCGGCGCTTTGTTCCATCGGGGTTGTAACTGACCTATGCTGCCTTTTGCGCGCCCTCTCGCCGCTATGCACGGCTTTCGTTTCAATCCTTGGTTTTGGCTCGCCCAAAGCGTCTATGAAACCTTGGTAGTCTGGATGCCTCAATATGCATCTTGAATGCCCGCCCGTGCGGTAAAAATCAGCGACTGCGCGCTTGGCGGCGCCGATGTAGTGTTTCAAGCCGCCATTCCTTGCATTGCCGAGTTTCCCCCCGCTTTCAAGCGCGTAGGCGCAGGCAAGTATTTCCCCACTCGTGCCTACGCTTATCCCATCCGCCATATAGCCGCACCATTTTCCGTCAGAGGTCGTCCCGAGCGGGATGCTCTCGGGAAGGCTCGGCTGGATTGCGGTGCCGCCTGCATTTTCAAAATCAGGCGCGTTGCGCGCCATTCCCACCCTGATTGGCTCATTGCAAACCCATACGAACTCATCCCCGCAGAAATCGCTTATCTCCTTCAGCTCCTTCACGTTATGGGGAGAAACGACCGTGTTTATCGCTATCCGGAGAAGGATATGCCCTCCAACCTGGCACCAGGCATCGTGGAATATCCTCCGCGCGGATTCCAGGTTTTTGAAAACTGTTTCAAAACTCCCTTTGACGCCGCACAACAGTTCATACGTTTCCTTTCTTAGTGAATCCACGTTGATTACAAGCGAAGCATTGTGCTCCCTTAGGAAGCACGCCATTTCCTCGTTCAGCAGGCTTCCATTGGTGAATATATACGGAATCATGCCAGTGTTGTCTATCTCAGCGACAATCTCCCTTATCCTGCTATCCAGAAGCGGTTCGCCCTCGCCCGCGATGGCGCAAACGCGCGCATCAAGATTTTTTGCTTCGCGTATCAGGCGGGCGATTTCCGCGAGCGATAATGGCTTAACGGGCGCCTTTTCAAACGAAGCTGCAAAAGGCCGGTCCTCTTCGCCGCACATGAGAATGCGGCGCCCATGCCCCCCGTCCCTCTCGGAATTGCAGCATTTTCTGCATCTATAATTGCAGTCGTAAGGAAGGTTAAGCATGAAGTAGTTCAACCGCCCCCGCCTCCCCTCCAATTCAAGGTGCCGCATCGAACCCATCAGTAATTTGTTCATCAATGAATAAACGTGGAAATCATATTTATCTATTTGGGGTGTTATCATGACACCTCAGTATTTAAATAGCCGGAATGCGTTATCCATTTATGTCAAAGGAATTGCTGATGGAAATCGGCCTGACCGAAAAAGAGGCGGAGGTTTATCTGGTCCTTTTGGAAATCGGCTCCAGCCCGGTAAACAGGATACACGAAAAAACAGGCATCCAACGGCGGAATATCTACGACTTGCTGAACAACCTGATAAAGAAGGGCATAGTGACCTGCATAACCGAGAACAAGAAAACATATTTCCAGGCGAAGAACCCGGAAAAGTTGCTTGGCTACATAGAAGAGCAAAAGCAAAGGCTAGACCAAAAGAAGGAAAAGCTGGCTGGCGGCATGGAGCAGCTAAAGAAAAAGTTCGCCAGCCTTAAGAGCGAGCAGGAGGCGGAGATTTACCGCGGCATTGAAGGCGTAAAGACGATACTGCTGGACTGCTTAGACACCAAGGAGGTCTTGTTTATCGGCGCAACCGGGCTCGTGGAAGAGAAACTCCCGTATTTCTGGCCGCAGTACAATAAAAAAAGGATAAAAAACAAGGTCATGTGGAAGCTGCTGCTGAACTACGAAGCGAGAAATAAGCCCATAACCAGGTCAAAATTTTATAATTTTAAACTGCTGCCAAAGGAGTTAAGCGGGCCAAACGTGATTTATATCTACGGCGACAAAATAGCCAATGTCCTATGGGTTGACCCGCCCATTTCATTCGTTATAACGGACAAGAGGGTGGCCCAGAGCTATCGCGGCTATTTCAATTTCCTATGGAGTAAAATAAAGTAGCCAGCCCATAACCTATTAATATCTCATAATACCAATTCCCTCAGGTGTTTTCATGCGTTATGTATGTGATACAAGCGTAATCATAGACGGAAGGATACTGGAGCTCGTTGAGAAGGGCGAGGTGAAGGGAGAGATAGTAATACACGAGGCCTCAATCGCGGAGATGGAGAACCAGTCCAACCTGAAAAAAGAAACGGGCTACGCGGGCTTCGCGGTGCTGAGGAAGCTCCGGGAGATGGAGAAGGAGCACGGCATCACCGTTGCAATAAAGGGCGAGAGGCCCACCTCAGACGACATCAGGGGCGCGAAGCGGACTGGACAAATTGATTTCATGGTGCGCAAGCTTGCCAAGGCGGAGGGCGCGACGCTGATTACGGGCGACACCGTCCAGCACAACGCTGCTGAGGCCGAGGGGATAAAGACAATCTACCTGCCCGCGCACGAATTGAAGGGCAAGCTGAGCTTTGAGCATTACTTTGACGCGAAGACTATGTCCCTGCACCTGAAGGAGGGGTGCAAGCCCGTGCTCAAGAAGGGCGGCCCCGCGCGCGTGGAAGTGGTGGAGGTGTCGGAGATAATCTCAGAGGACCAGATTAGGAAAATGGGCGAGGAGATTGTGGAGGCGACGAGCAGGAACATATCCTATTATTTTGAGATAGACCGCGTTGGCGCGAGCGTCATCCAGATGGGAGAATACAGGATAGTCATTGCGAAGCCGCCTTTCTCGGATGGATTTGAGATTACTATAGTCCGCCCGATAAAGAAGAACACGATGGCGGATTATGATGTGAGCGAAAAGCTCAAGGCAAGGATTGACCAGCAGGCGGAAGGCATAATCGTGTGCGGGCCGCCCGGCTCGGGAAAATCCACGTTCGCAGCCGCGCTCGCGGAATATTATCATTCCAAGAAATATGTGGTCAAGACGATGGAATCCCCCAGGGACATGCGTGTGATCCAGGAAATCACCCAGTACACGGCACTGGAGGGGGATTTTGAGTATACTAAAGAGATACTCCTGCTCGTCCGCCCGGACTACACATTCTATGATGAGATGAGGAAGAGCAAGGACTTCAACATCTACGCGGACATGCGACTCACGGGCATAGGATTGGTCGGGGTGGTGCATGGAAGAAAGGCAATAGACGCAATACAAAGATTCATAGGGAAAGTTGATTTGGGCGTAATCCCCCAGGTTGTGGACACTGTCATAATGATTGACGGCGGGCAGATAACCCAGGTGTATGAGCTGATGCACTCCGTAAAAGTGCCCGCGGGGATGAGGGAGCAGGACCTGGCCCGCCCCGTGATTGAAGTGAAGGATTTTGAGACCGGCGAGCCGGAATACGAGATTTACAAGTTCGGGGAAGAGACGGTGGTCCTTCCGCTCGGAGATGCAATGGCACGCGGGCGGGGAAGAGGGCGGGGCGGGGAAAGAGGAAGGGAAGGCGGCGGCTCCTTTGAGCGCTCCCTCTCGCGCCTGATGCAGAACGAGTTCAAGGTGGAGAAGGTGCAGGGCGGGTTCCTTGTGCGCGCAAAGCCGAACGACATGACATACTTATTCAAGCAGGGGAGGAAGAAGATGAAGAAGCTGGAGAACCGGTACGGGCGCATAGAGGTGCGGGAGCTTTGAAGAAAATAATTTCCCTGAACAAGGACTACCAGCTTGCGCTGGAGAAGGCAACGGATGCGATGCTGGCCGGGAAGGTCTTCATCTACCCCACGGACACGGTCTATGGGATTGGGGGAAATGCACTGGACGAGGATGTGTGCGAGCGCATAAGGGAGATAAAGAAGAGGGATGCGAGGCCCTTCTCCATAATCGTCTCTGATTTTTCCATGCTCAGGAAATACTGCGAGGTCCCGGATGACATGGAACGCTACCTTTTCCAGTACCTCCCCGGCCCATACACCTTCATCATGGTCAAGAAGGCGGGCATGCCATCCTGCCCCGGAGGGAGGATAGGCGTTCGCGTGCCCATGCACTCCTTCATCAGGAAGATTTCGGGCAACACCGGGCTGCCAGTAATCGGGACGAGCGCGAACATCTCGGGCAAGGAGCCCGTCTTCTCTTTCAGGAAGCTGAGCAAATCCCTCATCAGCCAGGTTGACCTCGCCATAGACGGGGGAGAAACTTATTTCAAGCAGGAATCCACGGTCGTTGACCTGGTGGACATGGAAGTGAAGAGGGAAGGCGCGGGCAAATTCCACTTCTAGCACAGAACGCGCGCGAAGGAAAAGGTATGTGACATGTTCCTAGCCCTAAATGGCTAGGCTTCCTCCTTCATTGAGGATACTTGCCCATTTTTGAGTAGAGGTTTCCTCTCCAGAGGCTTGACTTCCGGCGTGCCCCGCCGTAGCTCTTTTGAGTATGTTTATCGCCGCATTGAGGTCGCGATGCATTGATGCGCCGCATGCGCACTCATGCCACCTTTCCGCAAGCGATTTCTTGCGTACCGAACCGCAGTTGCTGCACGTCTGTGAAGTGTAGGCAGGCTCAACAAACACTACTTCGCAACCAGCTTCTTCCGCTTTGTAGCGAAGCATGCCCGAGAACTCTGCCCAGCCGCAGTCCAGTACGCTCTTTGCAAGGAATCCCTTTGCCATCTGTCTACTATTGAGATATTCCATTGCGATGAAAGAATATTCTACAACCATCTTCCTGCTGGCCTTGTGTAAGAAATCCCTCCTTCTATTTGTGAGCTTTTCATAAGCCGTTGCAATTTTCAGTCTTGCCTTCACCCTATTTTGGCTCCCTTTCTTTTTTCTGGAAAGCCGCCATTGGTGCTCTATGATTTTTTGTTCAGCTTTTTTGAGATGCCTCGGATTTTCAACCGTTTCCCCATCGCTAAGATAAGCGAAATTCTCTATCCCCAAGTCCAGTCCTACTGCGGCACCCTGCTTTCCTAAGATTTCTCCGTTTTTGACTTCCGATGTGAAAACTGCAAACCATTTTCCTGAATTGGATTTCTTTACCGTGAGAGTCTTTACGGTTCCCTGGATTTCTCGGTGCTTTTTGATTGATATGCTCCCTATGCCGGAAAGCTTTAGTTTACCGCCTAGTCCAAAGCCAAGCTGTGGGTATGTTAGCGATTTCATCCTGTCTATTGATTTGAACCTTGGGAAACCCGTGTTTACCCCCACCCTTCTTCCAGCAATCATCCCCCGCATGGACTTAACAAGCCTGTCCGCTACATTCTGCGCAACCTGCGAGAAAAGTGGTGTTCCTTTTGTGAGCAGATACAACTGCCGTCGTGATGGGAATGTTTGTGTTTTTTCATAATATTTCTTTGAATGCTCAAGAAGGTAATTCCAAAGGTCTTTGCACGTAACGAGACGATCATGCAGAAGATTTTCCTGCTGTTTGGAAGGATATATGCGGAACTTCCATGATCGTATTGCCATGTAAATAGCGTCGGTATGGCGCTTTATAAAGAAAAGGAGACCTCACCGCCACTGATGCCAGTAATAGGTACCCGCTATGCAGTTTGCCCGTGCCCCGCATATTCTCTGAAATTTTGCGGACGCACAAGCTTTTTAAGCACTCACCGGGAAAACTAGGCATGGCAGGACCGGTGCAAAAGCAGGCGAGCAAGGACTTGAGCCTGTTGGCAGTCCCGAAGCCCCTCAAGAAACAGGAGGAGGCGGAGGAGAGGTTGCGCGAGGTCCAGCTTGAGACCGTGCGGACGCTGAACGGAATGCTTGACACGGCGAGGAAGCACGAGAAGGACCTGCCCAGGATAGACGAGGACAGCTTTTCCGTAAATTCATCCAACAAGAACGCCGTGGTCGTGCAGAGCGGCGGCGCGATAATCGCGGTTGACAAGAACGCATCCATTTCCGTTTACTGGGCCGGAAGAAAAGTGACAATAGGCTGATCTTATGTGTGCGGTGAAAGAGAAGGAGGCGGTTTCTCGGCTCAGCTACGTTCCGGTCGTGAGCGTCGCGCTGCAGGATGCGGAGATGGCCGCCTTCAACGTGATGAACGACGCGTGGAGGAACATCTTCGCGGGCAAGGTCACGGACTCCAGGATTGGCGAGCTCGCGACCAGGCCGGACAGGTTTGAAGGCTGCTCGGTGAGGTATGCAAAGATGGGGGACGCGGACATATACAGCGTTGAGGCGTCCCTTAACCGGGTGAAGAGGGTGCTCACGCTCAAAGTGAGCGACAGCTCAACGGAAATGATGCTTTCCACCCCGGACGGCAGGCAGGTGGAATACATAAAAGAGTCGGGCGGCGAAATCGTTGTGAAGCGCTAGTCCCTTTTCCACAGGCTCCAATCAGGACGCTTCTTTTCTTTCTCCTTATCCTCTTCCCCCTTCTCTTCCTTCTCCGGCGCTTCCTTGCTTATGACCGGAGCGTTCTCCCGCTTCTTTTCTTTCTTCTCCTCTTTCCTGGGGGCCGCATGCTCCTCCTTCCCTGTTTTACTGGGCACAGGAACCTTTTCCGGGACCACTTTGGCCGCGCCTTCCTTTCCCTTCTTCCTTATTGGGACAACATTGGCAGTGGAAATGACCGTTTCCTTATCCTCATCCTTCTTGCCGGTGAGCATCCCGATCAGCCTGTGCACCAGCCCGCGCCTCCTGCCCCTTTCCGCCCTGAGCTGCACGCGTATCGCGCCCCCGGACGGGCCAGCCCCGGAATAATCAGTGGTGTCCTCTTCCTCGAGGCAGTACCAGCAAAGGTTCCTGTTGTTGAACCTGTAGAGTATCTTGGTCCCCCTGCCGCAGCGCTCGCACCTGCCCGGCTTCTCATACATATCGGCTTCGGCGCCTTCATCCTCCTTTTTCTTTTCCTGGGGGCGCTCATCCTCGCGTTCGGCATCCATCCGGCAATTCGGGCATATCCACTGGCCGCGCCATTGCTGCATCTCGTTCTTTGGGATATACATCCTGCAGCGCCAGCACTGCTGGTTCTGCTCCCTGAACGAGCATTCGGGGCAGATGTCAAAGCCCTCACGGCCGCATGCACGGCAATGCATGATTGTATGTTAAAGAGGATGGTGTTATATTTTTTCGTTTTGTAACCATGGTTACAAATAGAATTATTGCACCATTAGAAAGATATTTCAGAGCTCCAGGTACTCATCAGCAGGCATCCCCCCTATCTGTAGTCCAGGAGCCGAAGCTCCGGAAGAAACCCAGGGCATACCAGCCGGACTATGAGCCCCAAGAGTCTTTTGCAGGGAGGGAAGCCCTCAGCAAACCTGCATCTCTTCATCTGCCCATATCTGTCAGAGAAGCCTTTTAAACTCATCAAACAGCCAGCGTGCGTCATGCGGCCCGGGCGACGCCTCCGGGTGGTACTGCACCGAGAAGATTGGCTTTGAGGAATGCATCATCCCCTCCACCGTCTTGTCGTTCAGCTCAACCTGCGTCACCACAAACTCCTCCGGCACCCTATCCACCGCGAACCCGTGGTTCTGTGTCGTTATGAAGACTCTTTTCTTCTCCGAATCATAGACCGGGTGGTTGGAGCCGCGGTGCCCGAACTTCAGCTTGGAAGTGCTCCCCCCGAACGCATGCGCGATGCACTGGTGCCCCAAACATATTCCAAACATTGGAAGTTTCGAGAGCCCCCTTATCGCCGAATGCACATTAGTAAGAATGGCAGGGTCACCGGGCCCGTTGGAGACCAGTATCCCGTCCGGCTTGAACGCAAGGATATCCTTTGCAGAGGAATTCCACGGCACGGATATCACTCCAATCCCCCGCTTATTCAGTTCCTTCACGATGCTCCTCTTCACGCCCAGGTCCAGCAGCACCACAGTCTTCTCCGCATTCTCCGGCACGGATTTCTCAACTCCGGAAGATGACGCCTTCTCCACGAAATTCACGGACGAGTAATCAAAGGACGCATCCCCCCCTTTCTCCGCACCCTCAAAAACTTCCAAGGAGCACGGGAGCACCCCGTGTTTCCTTATCCTCTTCACCAGCGCCCTGGTATCCACGCCGCAAATCCCCGGAACCCCGTATTTTGAAAGGAAGGAATCCAAATTCCGCACCCCTTCCCTGTGGAAAAATGATTCGCTCGCCTCCCTCACCACGAACCCCTCCGCCCAAATCCTTGAACTCTCAAAATCCAGATTGTTTATCCCATAATTCCCGATGAGCGGATAGCTCATCGTAAGAACCTGCCCCCCATAGCTCGGGTCTGTGAGCGCCTCCTGGTATCCCTGCATGGAGGTGTTGAACACTAATTCCCCTACGCGCCGCGTGGAAGCCCCGAACCCCTCGCCGAAGAACGCGCTCCCGTCCGCGAGCCGCAAGACCGCCTTTTTACCCATTCCCCGCACCCCCGTATTCCCCCAATCGCATCACTTCCGGCTCCCTGCCGCGCAGCTTCTCCAGCGCCTTCACGAATTCCATCGCGGTCCGTATGTTGGTAACGCAAGGAATCCCCTTCTCTATGCTCCTCCTCCTTATCTTGAACCCGTCGCTGAAGGAGTTCCCGCTTTTCGTGGGCGTATTCACCACAAGCTGCACCGTCCCGGAGGAAATGAGCTGCAGCACGTCCATCTCCCCGGGCTCGCACCTCTCGCCCATCCTCTTCGCCACATTCACGTTCGCCGCCCTTGTGAGTGCAACCCCGGTCCCCGGTGTCGCATAAATCTCAAATCCCATCCCCGCCAGCTTGCGGGCAATCTCCACCCCGTCCTCCCTATCCTCCTTCCTCAGGGAAAGCAGCACCGCCCCCCCTTTTGGGAGGGAAATCCCGCTCGCCTGCAATGCCTTCAAATACGCGCTCTCAAAGTCCTCCCCCAGCCCCATTGTTTCGCCCGTGCTCTTCATCTCGGGCCCGAGGGAAATGTCCGCGCCTGAGAGTTTGAGGAACGGGAAAACCACCCCTTTAATCGCATAATGATTCACAGCCGGCTCAGAATTCGCAACCTTCTCCCCGAGCATCGCCCTCACCGCCATCTCCACCAGCGGTATGCCCGTCGCCTTGCTCAGAAATGGAACCGTTCTGCTCGCGCGCGGGTTCGCCTCAATTATGTACAATTCCCCGCCCTTCACCGCATACTGTATGTTCACAAATCCCTTAACTTTCAGAGCGCGCGAAAGCTCCCGCGTGCTCTCCCTTATCTTCTTCAGCATCTTTTCCGAAAGGTTCAGCGAAGGGATGGAAATGTTCGCATCCCCCGAATGCACTCCTGCAAACTC
>JAGVON010000052.1 GCA_020052735.1 archaeon
GGCGCGAGTATGGACATCAGCTCGCGTATCTGGTGCTCGCGGAAATGAAGCGTGTTCGGTATGAAATGGGGTGAGAGAACGTCCCGGTCCCGGAAAATCCTGGAAGGAGATGCGAACTCCCCAAAAGAAGGCATGTGGATACCGGCATACTTTTGATTGGAAACGTTAATAAGAATAGTGGAAACGGGGTTCGGGTTCCGGTGGGGAATGGTTTAATAATCCTTCTCGTCCAATAGGTGGAAAGACGACCTAATGGCAGGTGACAGGATGGGAATATTCGACAAGATATTCGGAAAAGAGAAAGAGACGGACGAGCCTGACCTCGGGCAATACCTGGAGATGGAGGCGGAGGGCGACGTCGTGAATCCGCCTGCGGATTTCTACGTGAAGAGGATAGACCTCAGGAACGAAGGCGACGCGAACCTCGCGCTGAAGGAGCTCGCGAGCAAGAACATCATAATCGTGAACGTGATGCCCCTCGCGAAGCAGCCGAACCGCCTGAAGGGCATAATCGGCAAGCTCAAGGTCACCGTTGAGAAGATGAACGGCGACATAGCGCTCCTCACGCAGGAACTTGTGATGCTCACACCTTCAAAAGTGAAGATTGTGAAGAGCAAGCAGAAGCCCGCACCTGAGAAGATGTAGGCGCCTTTCATTTCTGTTTTTGTATTTTTTTATGCATCCGAAAGGATGCCGCCTCTTTTTTATCCTTTATCACCAAGGTGAATATGCATGTTGAAAGTGGATTTCATCGGGACCGGCGGCGCCGTCCCGTCAGTGAAGAGGGCCATGCCGGCCATTGCATTGCATTGGGATAAGCTGTTCCTTTGGGATTGCGGGGAGGGGACGCAGCGCGAGATGATGCGCAGGGGAGTGGGGTACGGCGGGGTGGAGGCCATTTTCATTACGCATCTTCATTTGGACCACTTTTTGGGCGTGTTCGGATTGATTGAAACTATAAGGATGAACACGCAGAGGGAGCACCTGAAGGTTTTTGCTCCCCGCGGGCTTGCGCGGATGATTGAGGCGATGAGCCCTTCCTTCATGCGGAACCCGGATTTCGTGCAGATGGGGGAGATGGGCGAAGAGGAATTGTACCGCGGAAAGGATTACTCTATATCTGCGTTCAGGGTGGAGCACGGAAAAGAGGCATACGGATTGGTTTTCCACGAAGATGACAAGGTGAAATTCAACGAAAAGGAGGCGAAGGGCCGCGGGCTGAAGGGGACGATGTTCCGCGAGATACAAGCGAAAGGATTCGTTGAAGTGGGCGGGAAGAAAATCAAATTGGAGGACGTGAGCTGGGTTAGGAAGGGGATAAAGGTAGTATATACTGGGGACACGATGCCCTCGGAGCACGTGGTGCTTGCGGCACATGGCGCGGACTTGCTCATACACGACGGAACTTTCGGGGAAGGGACGGGGGACGAGGCTGAGGGGAGGATGCACACCACTGCTGCTGGTGCGGCGCGGATTGCGAAGAAGGCGGGCGTGAAGAAACTCATTCTTACTCATATTAGCTGCAGGTATGCTGACGCGGAGAAGGAACTGCTTACGGAGGCGCGCGCGATTTTCAAGAATACGGAAATTGCAAAGGATGGGATGAGTGTAGAGGTAAGGCCGGGGAAGGAATAGTAGTTAGAATATTTAACATAAAACATCACTTTTGGAAACATTTAAAAACCCTAGCTGGGAGAACTATTTATGGATAGTGGCGAGAGCGACCCATATGCAGTGCTCGGCATCAGCCCGGGGGCCAGCCAAGATGAGATAAAATCCGCTTACATAAGACTTGCGATGCAGTACCATCCGGATAGAAATCCTCACATGGGAGAAAGAGAAAAAAGGGGAGCTGAAGAAAAGCTGAAAGCGATAAATAATGCGTATGAAGCCCTGGGCGGAAAAACCGGAATAAAGAATGAAGCCGGCGGGGCGCCCGGAAACAGGGATGATTTTTGGACCATTATTAATGAAACGTTTAGAAATGTCGATTTTGAAGGGCGGGGGAATGGGTTCGGTCGGGGCACCAGGGCTAGACATTATGGTTCGGCGTTTGATTTTAGGAATGCTGGATTTGGATACGGCGCTTATGGGGATTTTCATTCTTATGGCTTCGGGGAAGCATATGAAAGGCAGGCTCGTGCCCATTGGAACCAGGAATGGAGGGCTGAAATTGATAGGATGGATGCAGCCGACGATTATGACGGCCTCGCCAGCATGGCAATGGGCGAGTATCGTTATGGGGCAACGCCCGACGACATAAGAGTGGAGGCAGGCAAAAAAGCCGTGGATGGGTACGCAAAAGATTTGGATTGTGAGAAACTGATTAGGCTGATGAGAAGTGCGGCGCCTATTGATGTGACCATTTATGCGGAAAAAAAATTCGAGGAAAACGTAAGGGCGGCCATAGATAAATGCCTGGAAAATTCGGATGCAGACGGGCTGATTGGCATCATCAAGTCTGCGACTGCGTCCATGCGTATTGACGGGCAGGCGATCCATGAAGCATGGGCGGGTGCCTTGCGCATATTGGTTGCACAGGAAAGATACCGGGATCTTTTATCGTTGGCTAGTGACATGGGGCTTGGCTTATGTGATCATAGATTCAGGGTGGAGGCCGGGCTTAAGGCGGTGAAGGGATTTGAAAAAAAGAGGGATTACCAGACGCTCAGGATAATAAGCAATTTAAGCAATTATGACTCCGACCTGCCACATGAAGTGGTAAGGGCTGCATTCAAGGCAACATGGACTGAGAGAAGGGTGGGGACTTGGATAAAGAGCCATTGGCAGGACTGGAGGGCGAGCAGGCTCGCACGCAGGGCGGCAAAGGAAATGGCTTCCCAGCCTGCTATGCCAAGGATAAGGCGGGACACCCTTTAGTGGAAATCCACCCCAGAAAAGAATAAATAGTCCCGAAGGGAAATAATAGTGCAATAATATGGAGACCATAGCCGAATTGTTCAAAAAAAGGTTCCCTGAGCCCACGGCAATCCAGAAGAAGGCGATGCCTGTGCTCTTGCAGGGGAAGAACGCACTCCTAGTGGCACCCACGGGCTCCGGGAAGACAGAGGCGGCGCTCCTTCCGGTCCTTGAGCAGATACACGGGAAGCCGGGGATTTCCTGTTTGTATATTACGCCGCTGCGCGCGCTGAACAGGGACATGAAAAAGAGGATGGACTGGTGGTGCGAGCAGGCGGGCATCACGCACGCGGTGCGGCACGGGGACACAACCACTGCGGAGAGGGGGAAGCAGAGGGCTTCGCCGCCGCAACTGCTCATCGTGACGCCGGAAACATTGCAGGCGCTTCTCGTGGGGCGCGTGATGAGGGCGCACCTCGCAAATGTGAAGCACGTGATTGTGGATGAAGTGCACGAGCTGATGAACAACAAGCGCGGGACGCAGCTATCCATGGGATTGGAGCGGCTTGCTGAAGTTGCGCAGTTCCAGCGCATAGGGCTGAGCGCGACGGTCGCGAAGCCGCGCGAGGCGGGGAAGCTCATCTGCGGGGAGAGGGACTTTTCCGTAGTGGAGGCGGGAAGCGGAAGGGAACTGGATTTGGAAATAGTGAAGGCGTACGGCGGGGAGAAGAAGATATTTGAGAAAGTGAAGGACATCCTTGAGAAGGAGCCGGCGAAGAGGAGGATAATATTTGTGAATACGCGGAGCACTGCAGAGGGCCTTGCAACTTATCTGGACATGGAGAAGGTTCCCATAGACATTCATCATGGCTCGCTTTCAGCGGAGGTGCGGCTCAAGACGGAAGAGGGGCTGAAGGGAGGGGAGACGAAAACGGTGGTGGCGACTTCCTCGCTGGAATTGGGGATAGACATAGGGGACATGGAGGAGATTATACAATTCAATTCGCCCAGGGAAGTGGCGCGGCTCGTGCAACGCGTGGGGAGGAGCGGGCATGCGATGCATTTGAAGCCGAGCGGAAAAATTGTTGTTGGCGATTATGACGAATGGATGGAGGCTCGCGCGATAAAGGATGAATTTGAAAATGGATTTTTGGAGGAGAGGGAGGTGGTGCGGGGCGCGATGGACGTTGCGGCTCACCAGTTTGTTGGGCTCCTCCTTGACAAGGGGAGAATGAATGTGGATGATGCGTATAAGATACTAAATAGGGCGTATGCGTTCGCGCTGAAGCCGGACGAGTTCAAGCGAGTGGTGAAGCAGCTGGACCGGGAGCGCTTGATTTTCCTGAATCCGGATAATACTTCTGCGATAAAGCAGGCTGGGAGGGAATATTACTTCTATAACCTTACTACAATTCCGAAAGAGAAGAAATATGCGCTGAGGGATGCAAGCACAAACAGGATTGTGGCTTCGCTGGATGAGAGGTTTGTGGCGACGCTAGCCCCGGGCGAATTCTTCTCCTCAAAAGGGAAGGTATGGAAGATGATTGAATTGTCCTCGGAATTGCTTGCGGAGCAGGCGGCCTCCGCGGATTTCGTAATCCCGGACTGGGTGGGCGAGGACATACCGGTGCACAGGGAGGTGGCGCAGGAAGTGGGAAGGCTCCGCGGCGAGGATGAAGAGAAGCACGGGGAGAAAACCATACCTGATGACAAGAAAATACTGGTGGAGATTGCGAATGAATCCGTTATTTTGCATTCCTGCTTCGGGACGAGGATAAATTATACGCTTGGGAGGGTTCTGCAATTGCGGCTCGCGAAAAAGCTGGGGGCAGAGGTCGCGGTCGCCACCGACCCGTACAGGGTGATGCTGAGGCTCCCCTTCCCCGCGAAAAAGGAGTGGATAGACGCGGCGCTCGTGCCTTATGATTTGGAATTTGATGCCGAGGAATCCCTTTGGAATTCCTCTGCGCTTCGGCTCGTGTTCCTGCACACCGGGCGCATGTTCGGGATGTTCGGCGAGGACGCGATGGTGGGGACGAAGCTCATACGCCTGATGGTTGATACGCCGGTGTATGATGAGACGGTGAATTCCATATTCAGGAAATACTTTGACCTGGACGGGGCGAAGAGGCTGCTTCTGGGGATAATGAGGAAATCGCCCGCGCTCGTGTTTGAGGAAAGGGAGAAGCTCTCCTTCTTCGCGATGGTGGGCATAAAGAGGAAGGAGGAGGGCGTGCCCTCAATCCAGCCGCGCGAGGCGATGCTGAAGTCCATACGGGAAGAGCTGGAGAAAAAGAAAATCACGCTGCACTGCCTTTCCTGCGGAGTGGAGAGGCTTACGACAGTTGCCAACGCCCCGGAGAACCTGAAGTGCCACAAGTGCGGGCGCACCTCCCTCACGGTATGGCCGGGAGAGCCTGAGGAGCTGGCGGCGAAGGCGGCGATTTTGCGCGCATACGGGAAGAAGGGGCTTCTCGCCCTCTCTGTGTTCGGGGTGGGGCCGAAAACCGCGGACAGGATTCTTAGTAAATTGCATAAAGACGAGGACTTGCTTCTTTTGGATTTGCTTGAGGCTCAAAAGAATTTTATTAAAAATAAGAAATATTGGAGAGCTTAGTTCGGTTTTAAAAGCCTTATTGTGTTAATTATACCATAAAGGTGTAATTGTGCTAAGGAAAACATGGTGGATACGCACGCATGCCGTGTATGAACGCGCTGAGGCCGAGAGGCGCAAAAAGAGGATAAAAGTGCTGAAAAGCCTGGATAAGCCGCTAGTGGAGAGAATGGCGAACGGCCTCAAGGCGGCAATTGCGCTGATGGATGCAAAAAAATATGCAGACGCCCGGGAATTTGTCGCGGACTTCCTTGAGAAAAACCCAAAGCATGCGGCCGGGCATGCCCTCCTCATCAGGATACATGGGAGGCTCGGCGAGGCCGGTCTTTCCGAGCATCTTTTCAACTACTGCAGGCGCGCCGGGATGGATTGCAATGACATCTACTGCGCCATGGTGGATGTCTATGCGAGTTGCGGGGAATTCCAAAAGGCCCTGGAGATTATTGTAGAGGCGGCGAGAAAGGGGATGGACGACGTAAGGAGCTACATAAATTTCATGTCCGGGCTCTATTCCCACGCGAAGTACCGGGAAATGGAGGTGTTCTACCTCGCCATTCCTCGGAAATACAGGGAAACGCCAGCAATAAAGGTCAAGTATGCGGACGCACTGAGGAAGCTGAAGCGGTATGGCGAGGCGGTGGAAATCGCGACCCTTGCCATGGGCATGCGCGGAACGCTTGGGGACAAGACAATCGCAAAAATAATCATCGCATATTCCGAAATGGAGCGCGGGAACCCGGCAAAGGCATACGAGGTGCTGAACGAGGTCTATGAAAGGATATCAATGCGGGAGGACGGCGGGGCCAACTTCAGGTTTTTCCCGAGGCTGCTCTGCGGGATGGCCTTTGCCTGCAGGGATGGCGGGATTCCACAGCCGGACCAGACAATAGACCATTGGAGGGGCATGCTGGAAACGATACTGGGGGAGGGGAGGGGGAAGGCATCGGATGTCGTTGATGCCCTTAAATGCCTGCCTTGCATACCAGCCCCGGCCGCCCGGCAAGCAGTAATATAATTACTTTGGTGGGAATCTTTTCCATGGACGAATTTGTTGAGGCTCCGCTTTCAGAGTTTGAGCAGGCGGGGAAGATTGCCGCAAAGGTCCGCGAGGAGAGCAAGTCGCTCGTCATGGCCGATGCCAGCTTGCTTGATGTCGCCGAAACAATAGAGGGGATGATAGTTGAGGAGGGGGCGTTACCGGCTTTCCCCACAAATGTTTCCATCAATGAAATAGCCGCCCATTATACCCCGGAGAAGGGGGACCAGGCGCTGTTCAAGGAAACGGACGTCGTAAAGATAGACTTCGGGGTGAGCGTGAATGGGGCGCTCGCGGACACCGCCTATACGATAGATTTGAGCGACAAGAACGGGAAATTGGTGGAGGCCGCGGAGAAGGCGCTCGCCAACGCTATAGCGGGCATAAAGCCGGGCGTGAAGGTTGGGGAGATAGGCGGGATAGTTGAGGAGACAATAAAGGGATATGGATTCCGCCCCATTGCGAATTTGACCGGGCACATGATAAAGACCGGGCTATTGCATGCGGGGATAGACATACCGAACGTGAAGACCGAGGACCCGTATGAGTTCCAGGTCGGGGACATCTTTGCTGTTGAGCCTTTTGCAACTAATGGGAAGGGATTTGTTTCGGACACGGAGCAGGTGGAGATATTCTCGTTGTATTTGCCGGGCGGGCTTCGGATGAGGCAGTCCAGGCAGATATTGAACCATATCCTGGATAATTACGGGATGCTTCCCTTTGCGGAGAGGTGGCTGGTGCAGAGGTTCCCGTCCAAACTGCTGGTGGGCAACGCCCTGAAAGAGATGCTGAGGATGCAGGTTCTGAAGGCGTACCCTGTGCTAAAGGAGGCGGGGGGCGGGCTGGTTTCGCAGGCAGAGCACACTATTGTTGTTGAGGAGAACGGGGCGCGAATACTGACCCAATAACTGGCGGATAGGTCGGCAAAATTATATAAAGAAAAAAAGCCGAAACAACTTATGGAATACACCCCGGAACTGGCTGAAGTATGCGGAATCCATGCCGGTGACGGGTATCTGCGAAACAAAAATTACAATAGAGAATTGGATATTAGCGGTTCTTTTGAAGAGCAGGATTATTACGACAAGGGTGTTATCCCGCTGTTTTCTAGGGTATTCGGGATAAAGGTAATCGGTAGAGCATTTCTATCTAGAAGGACATATGGTTTTGTAATACGGGACAAAACTGTTGTAGAAAGCATGCATGAAATAGGATTCCCGTATGGGAGCAAGAGCTTGAGCGTACGGGCACCTAAATTCGTAATGGACGCCAAAAATGCCGATATAAAAACAGGCTTTATGCGAGGGCTGTTTGATACTGATGGTTCGCTTTCATTTGAGAGAAAAATCGGAAGTGGTTATTGTGAATTCAAAAGAACGCATAATTATTACCCGATTATAAGATTTGGGACAGTTTCGCGGGGCTTGGCAGACGACATAAAGAAACTATTGACTGATTTGGAACTTAGATACTGGGTTGATTTTTACAGATACAAGCAAGTGAAGTGGAATGATATCCATAGGATTTGGTTGCGAGGTCAAAATGCGATTGACTGGATTGAAAAGGTTGGCATACGAAATCCGAGCAAACTAAGTCGCTACCTGATATGGAAAAAATTCGGCCATTGCCCTCCGAACACCACGTATGCAGAACGTTTATCAATATTAAGTGGCGATACTATTATTGACGAAGGGCCCGTAAGGTAACCTGGATAGCCTACAAGGCTTCGAATGCCTTCTCCTGATTGCAGGAGCAACCTTGCAGTGTGGGTTCAAATCCCA
>JAGVON010000097.1 GCA_020052735.1 archaeon
GCGCACGGTGGAGCTGGGATTTGACTGGGGCTCCGGGAACTACGACCCGCAGGAGATAAGGGTGCGCACCGGGGACACGGTCAGGATTGAGGCGGATGCGGGCGAGCTGAGGGGCTGCATGTCAACGCTCATAATAAACGGGATGGGCGTGAGCAAGAGGATTACGGCGACGGACAACGTGCTGGAATTCACGGCGGGCGCGCCGGGGCAGTACAAGCTCACCTGCGGCATGGGCATGGGGAACGGGGTGCTCATTGTTGAGGATGAGTACGGGAACGTGCCGGCTGGGGCTCCGGCCGGGCCTGCGAGGACCGGCGGCTGCGGATGTGGTGGGTGAAGTGCGGGGGAGGGTCAGGAGGACCCTCAAACTGGGGAGGGGGTGTCCCCCTCCGCGGTTCGGGGCGGGCATGTATGCGTGGATGGCGGGGGAACGCTTCCGCCATCCAACGCAGATGATGGCAAAAATAATAAAGCGAAAGATGAGGTGGAAACATGAAAAAAGATCCAATATGCGGAATGAAGGTTTCGGAAAGGACGAAGTTCAGGCTTAACAAGGGCGGGAAGGCGAATTATTTCTGCTCCGAGGAGTGCATGGACAAGTTCCTCTACGGGCAGGGAAGGGGCGGTGGAATGCCGAAGGGCGGCGGGCTTGGGCCCGGGGCCGGGAGCTTTGGCAGGAAATCCAGAACTGGAAACAGAGAACTGGAAGCTGGAAGCTGGGGACGGGAAGGGGGTGTAGCGGCAGCCAGGCCTGAAAGGGGGAATGCGACTATTTCAGTGGACGGAATGGAATGCGCGTCCTGCGCAATCAACATAGAGAGGGCGCTGAAGCGGCTGGAGGGAATCAAGGAGGCGAATGTGAATTTCGCCACCCAGAGGGTGAGCGTGGAGTTTGACCCCTCGCTCCTTGCGATAAGCGACATAGAGGACGCAATAAGGAAGGCGGGTTATGAGGTGCTGGGCGGGCATAGGGGGGAGCGGGAGGCCGGGGACTGGATGGCGGAAACCCAGGAGGTTTCTGCCAGCTATCGCGAAGCGATACGGAAACGGGGGGCTGGAAACCGGAAGGCGAGGGCCGGCTCCGGCTATGATGAGGATGGCTGGGAGGACGAGGGGGACGTGGACAAGGAAAAGGCGGCGAGGGAGAAGGAGATACGGGATTACAAATTCCGGCTAAAGGTCGCGGGGGCGGTGGCGATTCCTGCGGCGCTCCTCGCAATGGGGGAGATGCTGGGCGTGGAATTCCCGGACATGATAATGCAGAACTTCATGGTCATACAGTTCGTGCTGGCAACCGTGGCGATATATGCGGGTTCGCAGTTCTTCACCAGGGGTTTCAAGGCGCTGCTCAACAGGATGCCGACGATGGACTCGCTGGTGGCGATCGGGGTTGGGGCCGCGTACCTGTACAGCGTCGCCGTGACGTTCTTCGGGCTGGACGGGTATGTGTACTACGAAATAGCGGCGGTGCTGATCGCGTTCCTGCTTCTCGGAAGGTTGCTGGAGGCGATTGCGAAAGGAAAAACCTCGGAGGCAATCAAGAGATTGATGGGGCTGCAGGCCAAGACCGCCCGCGTGATAAGGAACGGGTTTGAGCAGGAGATTCCCATAGAGGAGGTTGGTGTGGGGGATACGATAGTGATAAGGCCCGGGGAGAAAATCCCCGTGGACGGGACGGTGCTGGATGGGGAATCCTATGTGGACGAGGCGATGATTACCGGGGAGCCTATTCCAGTAGTGAAGAGGGAGGGGGCGGTGGTCATAGGGGCGACCATAAACAAGAGCGGCAGTTTCAGGATGCGGGCTGAGAAGGTGGGCAGGGACACCATGCTCGCGCAAATCATAAAATTGGTGGAGAACGCGCAGGGCTCAAAGGCGCCGATACAGCGGATTGCGGATCAGGTTTCGGCATACTTCGTCCCTGCGGTGCTGGGGCTCGGGCTGCTGGCAGGAGGATATTGGTATTTCATCGCGGGGCAGAGCTTCGTGTTCGCGCTCACGATATTCATCACCACGCTGATAATCGCGTGCCCGTGCGCGCTCGGGCTGGCGACGCCCACGGCGGTGATGATGGGCACGGGGAAGGGGGCGGAATACGGGATACTTTACAAGACCGCGAAGGCGCTGGAAACGGCGCACAAGACGCAGATAGTGGTCTTTGACAAGACGGGGACCCTTACGAAGGGGAAGCCCGAGGTGACGGATTTGATGCCTGTGGGGGGCATGAGCGAGCACGGGCTGCTTGGGATTGCTGCCTCTGCGGAGAAGAACTCCGAGCACCCGCTCGGCGAGGCGATAGTGAAGCGGGCGAAGGAGATGGGCATCCATATAGCGGAGCCGGAGAAGTTCAACTCCATCCCCGGGCACGGGGTGGAGATAACCCTGGCGAAGAAGAGGGTGCTCATAGGGAACAGGAAGCTGATGGAAAAGAGGGGGGTGCCTTACTCGGAGATGGAGTGGGATCTCGCCCGGCTGGAGAACGAGGGGAAGACCGCGATGCTGGTTGCGATAGGCAACAGGCTGGCGGGCGTGATTGCGGTGGCGGACACCATCAAGGAGCATTCGCGGGAGGCGATACGCATGCTGCGCAGGCAGGGCGTGAAGGTCGCGATGATTACAGGCGACAACAGGAGGACTGCGCAGGCGATTGCTAAACAGGCGGGGATAGACAAGGTGTTCGCTGAGGTGCTCCCGGAAGAGAAGGAGAGGGAGGTCAGGAACCTGCAGGAGGACGGGCTGAAGGTTGCGTTCGTGGGAGACGGGATAAACGACGCGCCCGCGCTTGCCGCTTCGGACATCGGGATTGCGATAGGGAGCGGCACGGACGTGGCGATAGAAAGCGGGGACATCGTGCTGGTGAAGGACGACCTGAGGGACGTGGTGAGGGCGCTTGCGATAAGCAAGTACACCATGAAGAAGATAAAACAGAACCTCTTCTGGGCGTTCATCTACAACATGATAGGGCTGCCGGTCGCCATGGGCGTTCTTTATCCCTTCACGGGGTTCCTGCTGAATCCCGCGATTGCCGGGGCTGCGATGGCGTTCAGCTCCGTGAGCGTCGTGACGAACTCGCTGCTGATGAAGGGGTACGGGAAAAAGAAGGCGTAGCCCTCACTTCGCGGAATATATCCTGTACATCCCCCATCCGTGCAGGATTATTCCCAGCAGGATTATCCAGGGCGAATACTGCTGCGCATAGCCCGCGAGGGATGCGCCCAGGCCGAAGCCGAGGATTCCCGCGCCCAGCATCCATATCTCCAGCTCCATCGGGGTTGCCTTTTTCAGCTTTTCCAGCATGGTTGCACCGGCTCTTGAATCCAAGGCGGGATTTTTATTTATTGCAGTAGAGGGCAACCCCATGAGGAAGACGCCGCGCAAACCGGAAGGGCATGCGCACCACATGCACGGGATGGAGCATGAGGCGCATATGTACCATGGGGAGCACGGGCACCACATGGCGGAGGGAAAGCCGCATGCGATGGGGCACGGGGAGATGCAGATGGAGCATGGGATGCACATGGCTCCGGAAACAGGAAGCGGGGGGCTGGAAGCAGGCAAGCCGCCCGTGCACGAGCACGGCGAGATGATGGTGCAGGAATTCAAGACGCATTTCCTGGTCAGCCTGCTTTTCACGATTCCGCTGCTCATCCTTTCTCCGACGGTGCAGGGGTGGGCGCGAGATTTCCTGGGCATAACGCTTCCAGCTTTTGAAGGGTCCAACTATGTGCTTTTCTTGCTTGCGAGCGTTGTCGCGCTATACGGGGCGCTGCCGTTCTACCGCGGAGCGGTGAGGTCGCTGCGCAGCGGCGTTCTGGACATGATGGTCCTCGTATCAATAGCCGTGGGCTCGGGCTACCTTTTCAGCGTGGGCGCGACATTCTTCTTCACGGCGCCGGATTTCTACTGGGAGATATCCACGCTTGTGGTGTTCCTCCTTTTCGGGCACTGGATGGAGATGCGCTCGGTACGGGATGCGTCCGGGGCGCTGAAGGAGCTGGTAAAGCTCATCCCGCCTACCGCAAACCTCCTGAGGGACGGGGAAGTGGAGGAGGTGGAGACCGCCTTGCTCAAAAAGGGGGATGTGGTGCTCGTGCGCCCGGGCGGCAAGGTGCCGATAGACGGCGTGGTGGTGGAGGGGGAGAGCTCGGTAAATGAGTCGATGATAACCGGGGAATCCAAGCCCGTGGGCAAGGAGAAGGGCAGCGCGATGATAGGGGGAACACTGAACATTGACGGGGCGCTAAAGGTAAGAGTGACGAAAACCGGGAAGGAAACAGCGCTCTCGCAGATAATAGGCCTTGTGCAGCAGGCGCAGGCGACAAAGCCGCCGGTGCAGAAGCTTGCGGACAGGGCGGCGCACTACCTGAC
>JAGVON010000044.1 GCA_020052735.1 archaeon
ATAGTTCAGGAGGGTGCTCCTCTCCACATCTTCCGTGTCGGTTTTCGCGAGGGCGCTCCTGCACCTGGTGCACCAATAGACCGGGTGCTTCGCCCTATAGACCATCTTCTTCCCGTACATCTGGATAAGGGAGAGCTGCACCTTCCTGTGGTATTCGGGGTCCATCGTCCGGTACTGGTATTCCCAGTCAGGGGAATAGCCCATCTTTATCATTGAGTCCTTCATCTTCGCAATCATTTCCCCGGTGAATTCCACGCACTTCTCCCGGAACTCCACGGGCGGGAGCTTTCCGTATTTTTTCTCTACTTTGGTTTCCGTTGGGAATCCCTGGGTGTCCCAGCCCTGCGGGTAGAATACGTTATATCCGTTCATCCTTTTGTAGCGGGCCACGAAGTCAAAGTATGCATATGAGAGGACGTGCCCCATGTGGAGCTCGCCGCTCGTGAAGGGCGGCGGGGTGTCAAGCGTGTAGAGGGGCTTATCGCTGGAGCCGTTGAAGGAGTACGTCCCCTCATCAAGCCAGCGCTTCTGCCATTTTTCCTCTAATTTGTTGTCAAAGGATTTCTGGAGCATAGATTGGCACCAAGAGGATAGAGAATTGTGAAGAAAGGAATAAATAGATATTATCCTGCGCGAAATGTGTTCGCATGTATTAAAAACAGTATTTCACAGAATTATTGACATGCGAACCACCGTTCTTTATCATGCTGGCAGGCTGCCGATGTTAAGCCTTGATGGCGAATTCAGCGGGCGGGCGGCAAGAAAGATAATGGCCGCCATAGCGAAGGGGAAGAAGACGCCGATACTGGAGAACAGGGTTGAGATAACCGGCCGCGTGGAGAGAGACAATGAGGGCTGCAGCGTGGTGAATGCGAATGATTTGGCAAGGACTCTGCAGATGGGTTCTGGGCACCTTTACGCCCGGACCACCAACGCCGCGCTTTTCCTCAGGGTGCTTGAAAGCATAAGCTGCGTAGGGGACGGGGGGATAGTGCTGCTGAATGGGGAGCCCTCTTACCACTCTTCTGCCGCAACGAACAGCGGGAACAGGATTTCCATAACCGAGGGCTCCAGTTCGCTCATTTCCGCGATGCGCGAGCCCCTGGACAGGAAATACCATGCTGCCATGAGGGAAATGCTGCGCCTGTTTTTCAAGGCGGAATTCGCGATGAGGGAGATACTTCTTGCGCTGCCATGCGGTTCAGCCATGGAGGTGGCGGGGACGCCGGGGAGATATGCGATTCCTGCCCCGGTGCCGCTGCGTGACCTGGTCGTGCTGAACGACTGCGACGGTGAGGTGCTTGAGGAGTTCTGCATGGCTGAGGCGCCCCTGGAGAACCTGAGGCAGGGCGGCGGGCTGGGCATCAAAAAGCTCGTTAGGAAGATGGTGGAGATGGTGAATGGCATGGCGCATTCCGTGGAAATGCCGGGGACGAGTTGGTTAAGTGGAAACGGCCGGGAACGCGAAAAATCCCATGAGGATGCCGGTGAGAGCGCATGAAATTCAAGGTTGTGCGCAACGTCCACGTCCCCGCATTCACCTCTGCGGACGGGAACGGCCTCGCCAACAAGCTGCTGGAGATGAAAAAAATCGTGGAGCGGCCGGTGCGAGCCGGGCTGCCGAGAAAGATTGCATTTGACGCAGTGCAGTCCGTTACTTACCTGCGCAGGGTTGTTGAGATGCTGGAGCGGGCGGATAGGCCTGCATATTACAACATGATGGTGGAGGCAGAGGGGTCGCTGGTCCCTGCGCTGAGGATGGAGCCGCACCTCATGCCTGCGATAAAGGCGATGGGCGAGCCGGATTCCGGAAACGTAATGGCTGATGCGGAGTACCTCAGGAAAAGGGGGCTCCGGCTGGCATACAACGAGAGCCTGCTCCTCGCAGTGCCGCTGCTCAGGGATGTGAAGGCGTTCCCTTCTGAAAAAGGGGAATTCTGCGTGATGCCCGGTTCCATGCTGGTGGAGCGCATACTTGTCCTTAATTTTTCACCCGAACTGCTTGAGAGGGCATTTGAACGGGGGGCACGCGCACTTGCTGCGGAAATGGGCACTTCAAAAGAGGACGCACGCAAATCCCTGCTGGAATGGTGGAAGATAAGGACTGAGAACGGCAACAGGCAGATGGTCTAGGGCTGGATTTTCATCCCGTCCCTTGCCGCGATTGTTTTCACTTTTGTTTCCTTCCCTATTTCCTTTGCGAGAATGTCCGCCTTTCCGAAAATCATCTTCATCCCCAGGTGGGAGAGGATTGCCGTTTTCGGCTTCGCATTGTTGATTAGCTCCTTTGCCTGGCCTGCGGTCATGTGGCCTTCATAGGGGTCTTCTACCGGTTTTATGACGTTTATTACCAGGACATCGCATCCCTTGTAGTTGTCTTCTATTCCCTTGTAGTATTCGGTGTCGCTCGTGTAGCCGATTGTCTTTCCGTCCATGTGCAATTTGAAGCCGAACGCGTCTATGGAATCATGGACCGCTTTTATGCAATCTAAGGAGAACTCCCCTTTTTCCGTTTTGAAGGATTTCTTCTTTCCGGGGGTTGCGGTGAATATTTCTTCGCATAAGGATTGGTGGAAGAGGTCCACGCCCCTGTCGCCTTTTTCGTCCCCTTGGATGACCTGCTTTGAGCCGATGAGAATGCCCTTCCTCTTCAATCCGAAGTGGCTCATCCCTTCCACCATGAGAGAGGCGTCGTTGCAGTGGTCTATGTGGTGGTGGGTTACGATTACGGCGTCCAATTTGAGCGGGTCCTGCTTGTGGCGCATCCCGTCCGCGAGCGCTCCGGGCCCGGGGTCCACGTGGATGTTGAGGGAGCCGTTTATGCGGAAGCCGCCGTTGCCGCGGAACCTCCTGAGGAGGTTTATCCTTCCGCCGCCCGTGCCTATGAAAAAGAGCTCCATGCGTTTGGAAGGCAGGGAAAATATTTAACGCTTGGTGAGCGCGCAGGCCTTGCAGATTTCCCCGGACGAGGGCTCGCCGCATATTCCGCATGAGTTTATTTTGAGTTTTTCCTTCGGAATTGTTTTTCTTATCGCGTCCTGGATTGTGTGCCCGCTTGCGGCGATTCTTAGCTTGGTGCTGGGATACGCTTCCTCCATTAGATTCAATTGGTGGCGGATGAA
>JAGVON010000101.1 GCA_020052735.1 archaeon
AAGGCTTTCCATAAGGAAGAAGCGTATTATATTTCTAAGGTGGCTGCGCGCCTCCTCTCCCTCCAGATTCCTATGGAGGTTGCGGAGGAGATTGAGGGCGCGGAGATTGTCGGCGGGTTTGCGGAAACCCCGGACGGGCGGAAGGTCCCCATCCTTTCCGCGGGATTTGTTGATGCGCGGGTGGGCACCGGGGTGGTGATGAGCGTCCCTGCGCATGCGCCTTATGATTATCTCGCGCTCAGGGATTTGGGCAAACTCAATGAGCTGAAGCCGATAATTGTGATGGCGTACCCGGGGCTGAAGCAGGGTGCGGTGCCTGCCGCGGAAGTCGTGGAGAGGATGAAGGTCAGGGACCAGAACGACGGGAAGGCGGAGGCCGCGACCAAGGAATTGTACAAAACAGAGGCGCATGGCGGCATCATGAGCGTGGGGGAATTCAAGGGGAAGGGCGCGCTTGAGGCGAAGGAGAAGGTGAAGGAAAAATTATCCAAGGAAGGGAGGGCCTTCAACCTTTTTGTGCTTGCGAAGGGGCCGGTGTTCTGCAGGTGCGGCTCGCAGGCGTGCGTGAAGCTGGTGCAGGACCAGTGGTTCCTGGATTACGGGAACGAGGGATGGAAAGCCGGGGCAAAGGAATGGCTGGGGAAGATGTGCATAATGCCGGAGGGCACGCGCAAGGATTACCTTGCGACAATAGATTGGCTGAGGGAGAAGGCATGCACGCGGGCTTCCGGGCTGGGGACCCCTTTTCCGTTTGATAAAGGGAAGATAATTGAGCCGCTTTCCGATTCCACCATCTATATGGCGTTCTATACTATTGCGCATCTGCTGAAGGAGGTGGATGCCGAGGAGCTTACGGAAGAGTTCTTTGATTATGTATTGCTTGGAAAAGGCAAAGGGAAAAAGGAATGGATGAAGATAAGGAAGGAATTCCTCTATTGGTACCCGGTGGATTCCAGGCATTCGGCAGGGGATTTGATAAGAAATCATCTTCCCTTCTTTATTTTCAACCATGTAGCGATATTCCCGGAGAAACATTGCCCGTGCCAGATTGCAACCAATGGGTTCGTTATGATGGAGGGCAAGAAAATGAGCAAGTCCTTCGGAAACATCCTTCCTCTGCGCAAGGCGATAAAGGAATACGGGGCGGACGTGGTTCGGTTCTCGGTGGTTGCCGGCGCGGATTTGACCCAGGACACAAACTTTGAGAAGAGCGTGGCGGAGGGAGTTCGCGCGAGGCTGGAGCACCTTTATTCCCTTTTGGATTACGGAAAGGGGGATGGGGACGGGCGCATGGAGAAGTGGCTCAGGTCCCGCATGAACTCAAGATTGATTGAGCTTCCGGGGCTTTATGAGAAATTGGAAATGAGGGCGCTTGCGCAGAATGTGTTCTATGAGGTGATGCACGATTTGCAATGGTACCTCAAGAGGACGGATTCTCCTAAATTGGAATGGTTCTTCCAGAACTGGGCGGTCATTGTTTCGCCATTCATGCCCCACTTCGCCGAGGAGGTCTGGGAATCCCTGGGAGGGAAGGGATTTGTTATTGATGCCCCTTTTCCGAAGGGCTCGGAGAAGATGGTGGATACGGAATTGGAAATGGGCGAGGGGCTTGTGAGCGCAGTGCGGTATGATGTGGAGAAGATTGCGGAGAGGATTGGGGCCAAGCCGAAGAAGGTATTTGTGTATGTGCCGGCTGAGTGGAAATTTGACGCGTATAACCTGATGCGGGAGAAGAAAAACCTAAAGGATTTGATGGAATTCGGGAAGAAAAACAAGTTGAACATGGAGGAAGTGAGCAGGTTCGGGAAGGGGCTGATGGGGAAAGTGCATTCCCTTTCGGACGTTCTTCCGGCGAAGGAGGAGCATGCGGCGCTTTCTGATGCGGCTTCCTTCCTCTCAAAGGAACTGGGGGCAGAGGTCGTGGTGCGCAAAGAAGAGGATGGGGGGCACCCGAAGGCCTCCAACGCGATGCCCGGTAAGCCGGCGATAGTACTGGAGTGAATTCCACCTACAAACGGAACCTATTTATACCACTTAAAGCAATATGTAGGTGGGGTGTTGAGCATCGGCTTTAAGCCAGTTCCTTTGCCGCATAATTCCAATGCTGCAGCCCATAAGCCGCCAAATAAGACGCTGCGCAATGCAATCCTAGTTTCTTCTATTGCACTCTCCATCCCTTCCTGTGAAAAAACGCACGACCCTTGCGCATCCCCGAGCACATACGCAGAAGGATTATCACGAAAAGAAAGGATAGCCCTAAGCCGCCAGTGGATACAAACGTGCAAGCCGGATGAGAAAGTGCGGGAAAAATTCGGAGAGAGGGGCGTTGACATACTTGGCGGGATTACCCAGGAATGGATTCATGGGAGGCCTACACGGGAACTGATACGTGATTTGGTTCGCGAGCAGCCGGATTCACTGGAGGTCATCAATTTTCTGGAAGAGCACCAATTTATCCCGGAGGGAGGGTGGGCGGAAGGTTTTGTTAGAAAAATGGCGCAGCAAACCGGGGAAGAAAGGCGCCGCCATAAAAAGCAGACGCTGGAAGAAATAGTGGATGAGCTGCGATGCAGCAGATGTTGCGGAAGATACGCAACCCGGGGGGATTGTGAATATCTTGAAAGAACGGATGCAACCGGGCGCAAGCGCTGGGATGTTGATAAGGTATGGCGGGCCAAAAAAGATGAAGTAGTGGAAAAATTCGGTAAGCGAGGCGGGCTGGTATACCAGTTGTGGCATTACGGGATATTCCCAAGTTATCCACCTCCCGCAGACATGGAGGCAAAACGTGAATTGCAGAGTTTGGTTGATACTGAGCCGAAGGAAACCCTGGAAATACTTGCGTTCCTGGAAGAAAACGGGGTTATTGTAAATGAAAATTGGGGGCAGAGATATGAAAATTATATGAAGACAAATGAAGCTTTGGCAAAAGTGCGTAGTGCGCTGAGCGACCATACTGACGATTTAGGTCCTACAGTTGCGTTTGTTCTGGGGAGCATTCTGGTTTTGGGTTCCGGTGCTTATCTCGGGCACAGAATAAGGAAGAAGAGTAAGGCGAAGGCGGCGTTTGAAAGGGCACGGCAAGCCATGATGCAAACTTATCAGCCTACTGTCGTAACCAGGCCCTTAGCCGAAGCGCCTAAAAAGGAGGCCGAAGCAGGAATAAGCACTGCAAAATCTGGAGGTGAGGATGTGGAGAAAAAACTGGAAGAAGAATTAAAGAAAGATGTTGAAACATATCGTGCTAAAATAAGCGATTTGTCTGAAAGGCTGCGCAATGCCACCAAAGTAAAACAGTTACTGCAGCTGGACGTTGAATGGCAGAATCTTCTTAGCGAGATGTTCTCAAAAAGCAGGGACTATTACGGATGCAGCCCCCGCGGAGAGGGGTACCTGGAACGCGGGCTGGGTGCGCCTCTGCGCGAAGAAATACTTTTGATGGAGGAAGCCATAGACGACGCGGCTTACCGGATAGACGGCAAATTCAACATGAATGAACTTTTGTACGCTAGGGATGATTTTGGGGCATTCATAAAATTGCCGGAAAAGATTTTTGAGGAGATGGGGAGCGCCAGCCTGAAAGACGATCTTGACGTGGGTGGGAGGAGAGAGACAGAATTTGCACAGGATATGGAATTTTACAAGCCGAAGATTGAAGATTTGAGGGAGAGAATGGATAAAGCGAAGACCGTTGAAGAATTGCTGAGATTGGAGGAGGGGTATCATAATATTACACACAGAATGTATCTGAAAGGTTCCATATATTACTGGTCCAACCGGGACCACAAAGGATATCCCAGGCGCAGTCTGAACGGGGAGCTGCGTTTTGAAGGCAGGATGGTGAGGAGTGCCTTGAATCGTGCAGCCCACAGGATAGCTGGCAAACATGATTTTGAGGAACTCCTGTTTGGTGAAGGGAGCGAGGAGACAAGAAAAATAGCTGAAAAGATTTTTGATGAAATGGCAAGTGCCGAACGCAAGAGGGAGTTAGCTCGATACCGTAAAAGAAAAATGGAAAAAGCCAAAAAGGAAGAAAACATGCAAACGGGTGCGTAGATGGCAGAAGTCATAGCCATAGAAAATCCCCTGATTTTTCTGATTTCACCAGCTGACGCTTCAAAAATATTCCGGAGGACAAAAGACAGGGCAGAAGAGCTCGCAGTTTCTCTCAGGACTTCCGAAAAAGAAAAGCTAGTAAAGGAAGTTGTGGACAATGCCATCGGGTATTTGAGCGATAGACTAAAAAGACAAGATTTGAGAACAACCAGCGATGGGATAACACTCTTCGTAGCCAAGTCACATAGCCACTTCGCAGAGAAATTTTATGAAGAACTGCCTGATGGCAAAATAAAGAATAGCGCTATCATCAGCGTGTGTACGGACGAAGAGAATCGACCGACCGGCTTAACTAATGCCCGCAGAAGAATAACTTGCATAAATACCCAGCAAATTGAGATAAACTGCCGAGATGATAAACATCCAGGAAATGCATCTCAGGAAGAGCGGGAAAGATCGTCCCTCGTACTCACCACAATCCATGAGCTTCTTCATCATTTTGGGGATTTCGGAGAGAATGTAGATTTTAATGGGCAGGAATACCCCGCGGAATGGCTAAACGAGGGCATCCCGGAATTCCTGGCGAGGGAAACAATGAAGGGTGCCTATCCGCGTGATTTTGAGAAATTGGGCTGGCGGGATTTACAGGAATATATGGATGCCATGGAGGCGGTGAGGGATTTGATTTCGCTTGTCGGAGAGCGCACTGTCACGGATGCGTTCATCTCCGGCAATTTTGGCATAATCGCCCGAAAAGCTAAGGAGATACATGTTTCCGATAAACTTGAGGAGCTGTTAAGGAACCCATTCCGGAAAAAGAAGGAACAGGAAGAAGACCTGGAGGGGGACACTGGGGGAGAGGCGGGGACAGGAGCCAGGGCTGAAAAGAGATATGGCTGCAAGCTTGCTGAGCCGGCAAGCGAGGCAATGGCGGCATTCAGGGAACTTCCGGCAGATGTCAGGTTGGCGGCATTTGAAAGGGCTGCCGCGAGGCTCTTTCCCTTAAATCTTTTGATGACCAAGCCTGAAACCCCTGCTATCAGCAACTGGGAGGAAGCTGAAGCTTATCTCACCACACAGTACAATCCGCCCCGCACCAAATTTTTCATTGAGCAGCTGATTGGAATTGCCAAAAATTACCTTGAGCTTGATGACGCACGGGCAGGGCCTTCCGATGTCGTGGCATTCATAGAGTCAAAAGCATTTGAACACCAGGCAGGATACGGCGTCAAGCCAACCTTAAAACAACTCATGGATTTCGTGGGGGATGGGGTGATGGCGGAATACGCCCACAAGAAATCCATCACTGAGGATTACGGGGCGGCATTCGGCAAGAATGAAATGGGAGAACTCCGTGAAGCGATTAAGATCACGCTGGGCATCATTGGAAACGAATTATTCCTGTGGCGGAATACCCAGCTTGCATTGAAGGCAGCTGGGGTAGAAAGCGATGAATTCGCGAATGATACGCTTCTTGAAAGCTGCCTATTGCTGGAGAGGCGCCTCAACCGTCCCGACCCGACTTTTTTTGAGGTGGTAATGTTTCTTTCTGTGGCCAGAATGAAATATTTCAGAGATAAGGAACCCGTCAAAGCAAGCGACCTTAATGAAAAACTAAAGGCGGAAAGATGGAGCCTAAACTATCCAAAAGAGTTATCTTACGCTGCGGTTAGCCCTCAGGACGGAATTGCTTATCTGGCAAAACACCCGCATGGTAAACCTTCGCATGAAAAAGCCGAGAAACTTGCAAGATTATGCGGACACCTGCAATTTGTATATCCATCAAAACGGATTGTTCTTGAACCGGAAAACGGAATTCTGCTTTATGGAAGATATAACCGCATAGATTCATACCGGGCTGAAAGGATATGCTCTGGATATGTGTCCAGATTTGCTCCTTATGGAAGATACGGCGCTCCCCATAAAGAAAATGGAGATAGCAATCCATTTGCCGGATTGCTGGGAAAACACGGGTTGCCCAAAGGAATAAATCCTTTATTCTCCGGAGAACGAGTGAAAGAAGCGGCGAGAAAAACGCTTGAAGAAACTGAAAAGGAGATGACGCCCGCCAGGATGGAAGGGCTGGCCGGGGCATCAAGAAAACAAGCAACGGCGGGTTGGCTTCTAATCAAGGCCTTTGAGAAGTTTTCTGTTCGCGGCCAGCTGGGCATCAGATATGATGAATTTGGCCACAGGCCAAATGGGTGTTTTAACGCAGAAGAAGTCCTCCAGTATGGTTATTCGCTCTGCCTGGAACGCGCGTACATGGTTATAGCACTTATGCATGAGCTTGAAGAATATGTTAAAAACGTGATAGTTGTTAAAGTCCACAGATGGGAACACGGCGACGTTACAGCGCACGCCTGCAATGCTGTTCTTTTGCCCAAAATGACACCCGTATTGGATTCCAACGCAGCGGAAATATTCGGCAAACCCCGGCTGCAGCATTACCGGTTTGAGCGGGATGGTGACTTCAGGAAACGGTTGCTGGATGCGGCTGGAATGGCTGACGACAAGGAAACTTCCATGGTGTTGATTGACTTCACTACCACGGATTTTGCCCCCCAATACCAGGAGATATCCATAATGACAAAAACAGACCTGCTCTCCGCTTATTTCACAAACAAGGGGACGTATCATATGCGTCATGGTGATGCCCGGGCAGCATTAGAGAGTTTTGAAACAGCATCTGCAATCAACCCCCAGGATGAGCTTGCCCTCAGCCACCGGATATCATATTACAGCGAAGTTGAGTTGGACCCAGCTAGGATTGTTGAGCTGAGCGAGAACTATGCGCTGCTTATAAACACGGAGGATTTGCTGTCAAGGGCACTTGCCTTAGTTATACTTGGGAGAGTTGAGGATGGAATTGAAGCTGCTTTGAGGGCAAGACAGCTCTCAAACAATTATAAGAGGGCAGATGTCTTTTTGCAGGAGATTGGTTTTGCAGGTTATTTGCAAACCAGGTGAAACCAATGGTCAAAGCGATACGGGTTCCTAGGAAAAAGGGGGAGGAGATGCGGAAGAAGCTCTCCTCGCTCGGAATTCTTGATGCGGATTATTTCCCTTCGCATGACGGGAAGTATGTGTATTTCCCGGTTGTGAAAGGATTGCGCGGATACAAACTGGTTGAGGTGAAGGCGCGCAGGAGGGAAGTAAGGGAGGGGTTCAAGGAGATGCTTCGCGAAATATTGGGCAAGGATGGGGGCCCTCTTGCGGATGGAATATTCTCATCTTATGATATTGTGGGCGATATTGCGGTACTGGAAATTCCGGACAATCTCCGGGCGAATGAGAAGGGGATTGCGGATGCACTCCTGAGGGCGAATGCGAACATAAAAACCGTGCTAAGGAAAGAAGGGGGGATGGAGGGGGAGTACAGGGTAAGGAGGTTTTCCTTCCTTGCCGGAGAGAATAGGACTGAAACGACTTATGTGGAGCATGGGGTGCGCATGCGCCTTGACCTTGCGAAGGTCTATTTTTCACCCCGCCTGAGCCACGAGCGGGGAAGGATTGCGGAGAAAGTTAAGCCTGGGGAGAAAGTGCTGGTGATGTTTGCGGGCGTGGGCCCCTTTGCGCTCGTGGTTGCGAAAAAGCAGAAGGATGCGAAAGTGGTGGGGATTGAACTTAATCCGGAAGCGGTGCGCTATTTCTCTGAGAACATAGGATTGAACGGCATGGGCGGGAAAGTGGAGGCGGTGCTCGGGGACGTGCGCAAGGTTGTGCCCGGGAAATTTGCGGGATTTGCGGACCGCGTCCTTATGCCCCTCCCAAAGAATGCGGAGGACTTCTTGGATGTGGCATTGCTTGCCGCGAAAAAGGGCGGCATAATACACTTCTACACTTTCGTGAATAGGAAAGACGGGAAGGAAGCGGCTGAAAAGAAGGCGCTTGAGGCGGCGAAGAAGGCAGGCAGGAAGATAGAAATCCTGGAAAGCAGGGAGGTGCGGCCCTTCTCCCCAAGCACCGTGCAGATTGTGGTGGACTTTAGAGCAGCTTGAGTATGGTGAGGGCGAACGCCGCCAGCAGCGATATCATCATGCCCGTGAATATGAATGGTATGGCTGGCAGGAACACCTTCTTCTTCCACGCATAAACCAGGACAAAGGAAACGCCCGCGGTCGCGCCGATGAGCGTGACCAGCGAGAGAAGGGGGTGTATCGGGTAGGCGGCGACCTCCACCATCACGGGCAGCGCGAGGTCCCCGGTGCCCAAATCAAGGCGGGATTCCTTTCCCGAAGCGGATTTCTCCGTTGCGGTGACCGTGAAGCTCATGTCCTGCTTCATTATCTCCTTCGCCATGGAGACCATGTGCTTTGTGCGGAACACCGCTATGTAGTCGTATATCGCCATTATGAAGAATATCACGAGCGAGGCGAAGAAGCTGAATGAAAACCCAAAAACGGCGCCCGCCCCTGCGCTTGAGAAGATTGCCGCCACATTTTTGAGGCGGTGGATGAAGTGCTTCGCGAGCGCGAGCGCCATGCCCGCCACCGCGGCCAGCGCCATCGCCGTGAAGGGGTCGGGGATGAACGGGCGCATGAACGCATAGAAGAGTATGGACGAGGTCACGGATATCACCGCAAACTCCAGGATTGTGAAAAGGAGGGCGATGTTGAGGCGGATGAGGACGAGGAAAATCACCGCGCCGAGAAGGACGTAAAGGATGAAGAGGGGCAGCGAGCTGACGCCCTCGCCCATGGACATGAAATCCCCGACCAGGGGGTTGTCCATCGCATCGCTGAGTATGAAAATTCCGGTGTATACCCCCAGAAGCTGGGTCATTATGAAAAACAGGAGCACTTTAATCAGGGCGTTCATCATTCCTTCCCCACAATGCTTATCCAGCCGGGCTCCTTCTCGTAAAGGTCGCCCTTCTGCAGCAGCTCGCGGACTATCCGCCTGACAAGCCCGATGTCTATGCCCGCGGCCTCCGCCTCCTTAATCACGTCCTCTATTCTCACCGCTTCGGTGTCCTTGGTGAGGGAGCGGACCACGTCCATGACCCCCTCTATCTTTTCAACCTGGGACCTCGCCTTCCCTGTTGCGATGATATCCACGTCTATCCTGCCGGTCTCCTGGTCTGTGAGGACTTTCATGAGCACATATTTTATGAGAGTTATTGCTGCCTCCGCATCGCTTTCCTCCACTTCGTTGCTGAGGCGCATCTTCGCGTGGGCCTCGGAAAGCCTCACCAGGCCCTCTATGTACCTGGGGGTTATCGGGACCGAACCGGAGTTCTTCCCCATCTTCCTGAGATCCACGTAGAAATGCTTTATCTTCTCCTTCGCGCCGTC
>JAGVON010000029.1 GCA_020052735.1 archaeon
AGGAGCACGAACCACACCTGCCCGCGGGCTGTGGAGCCCGGCGCGATTTCGCCGAACGGGAACGGGGCGCCCACGGTGCAGAGGGTGTCGTTCACCGGGCTGCCGGCAGGATTCCACCTGTGGCCGCTGCTCACGAACCTCTGAAGGATTGTAAGGTCGCCCTCGCTTATGTTGAATGGCGCGGTGCCTGAGTTCACCACTTCCATATTGACGCGCATGTACTCGCCCGTGTGGCAGAACGGATGCGCGGAATCCACCACCTTGAGGGAGACGCCTGTGGAGATGTTGAATGGGCTTCCCTCGGGGTAGCTGAATACGAGGGGATTCACGCAGAACCTCTTGTCCATGGACTGGATGCGGCCGGACGTGCAGCCGCACACCGGGTTGAGCACTATCTGCATGTCCTCGTTGCAGTAGTTGGGGGGCGTGCCCGCGCATGCGCCCACAGGGGTGCCGTCTATGCACCTCGCCTCCACGCAGTTCCCGTCAACCAGCCGGGTGCCGGACGGGCAGCCGCAGTTGCCAAAATCGGGGACGAGGGCGAGGTTCTCATTGCAGTAATATGGATGGGTTTCGGAACACGTGCGCGGGTCGGTCCCGTCCGTGCAGGTGGAGATGCAGCTGCCCGCATGGAAAAGCGTGCCTTCGGGGCAGCCGCACTTGTCCGCGTCCCCTATGAGCTGCGCCTCCTGCGTGCAGTAGAAGGGCTTCACATCGGAGCACGTGGCTATGGGGGTGCCGTCGCTGCATTTTATCACGCAGGTCTCGTTGAAGAAGGCGGTGCCTTCGGGGCAGCCGCATACGTCAGGGTATGGGGTTATCTCTCCGTTGGAGGTGCAGTAGAATGGCTGGGTTGTTGAGCATTCGCCGGGGAGGGTGCCGTCCGCGCAGAGCGTAACGTTGGGCTCTGGGGGGGCCTGCGGTTCTGGCTGCTCCTGGATGCAGCCGAAAAGGAGCAACGCAATCCCTAGCAATATAACGGCATATTTCATGGTGGGAGAATGGAGGATAAACATTATAAGGGATGCGGAAAACGGGGGCTGGATGGCGGAAAAGAAAGTTTCCGCCAGTTATCGCGAAGCGATATGGAAACCGGAAATGTGGCGGCGTCCGGTTATTAACCTTTTTTTGCATAATATGGGCATATGATAACGTCCCTTGAACTGTCCAACTGGAGGTCCCATTCGGATACCCGGCTCCAGTTCGGGAAAGGGACGAACCTTATCGTCGGGATAATGGGCAGCGGCAAGAGCGCGGTGCTGGACGGGATATGTTATGCATTATATGGGACGTTCCCCGCGCTGCGCAGGAGGAGCGTCGCCACCGAGGACCTCATAAGGCACGGGGGGAAGGAGGCGGGGGTGGCGCTGGAGATTGTGCATTCAGGCAAGAAATACCGGATTGCGAGGGCGCTGCGGAAAGGGGAGCATGGGAAGATGGAGGCGTCCGCAAAAATATTTGAGGACGGGAAATTGCTGGACAGCGGGCAGGCGCGCGTCAGCGAGCTCGTGGCGGAGCGGCTGGGCGTGGATTACGAGCTGTTCAACCGCGCAATCTATTCCGACCAGAATAATATCGGGTATTTCCTGGAACTGGACGCAGGGAGAAGGAAGAAAGAGATGGACGGGCTCATGGGGCTGGACCGGTTTGAGGATGTGCGCGCTAACGCGGTGCGCGTGATGAACCGGATTGAGGGCGAGAGGAAATTGCTTGTGGGGAGGTACGACGAGAAGAGGCACGCGGCGCTCGGAAAAGAAATGGAGGAGAAAAGGGGGCGGCTGGGGAAGGAGGAGGAAGAGGGGCGGGAAGCAGAGGAAGAGATGAAGGCGGCTGCCGGGGAGGCAGAAGCTGCGGAAAAAGGATTGGCTGTGATGAGGAAGGATAAGGCGCGCAAGGATGAGCTGGGGAGGGCGCTGGATAAGGAACGGGGAAAAATGGAGGCATTGCGCTCGGAGCTTGCGGGGAAGGAGGTGCGCGGGGATGCGCTGCGGAGGAAGAAGGAATTGGGGGATGCGGGCGCGGAATTGGAGAGGGTAAGCTCGCTGATTTCAAATGCGGAGAAGGCGAACAACGCGGTCGCGAGGGAGGTGGGCGCGCTTGGTGCGCGGCTGCGCGAGGCTGAGCGCGCGGAGAGGGAAAGGAAAACGGCGGAGGAGGCGCTGAAGAGGGCGCTGGGCGGAAAAGATGCAAAGGGGCTGGAGGCGCGCATGAATGCCGCGGAGGCGGAGATAATGGAATTGTCATCAAATGCGAAGGCGCTCCTGCAGGGCGCTACGGAGATGGAGAAATACATTGATGCGATAGAGGATAATTGCCCGGTGTGCGGCACCGAGCTCGGGCACGGCAAGGCGGAGCACATAAGGGGGGAGAGGGAGCGCGCGATTGCGGAAAAGAAAAAAGGGGCTGCGTCCGCACAGAAGCGGGTTGCGGAGCTTGGGAAGGAGGCGGCGGACATACGGAGGGCGCTCTGCGATGCGGAGGACGCGAGGAGGAGGATTGCGGCCCCTGCGTGCGAGCCGGCGGGAAAACTGGCGGCCATGCTCGCGGAGGCGAAGGGGAAGGCGGAGGCGGCGGAGAGGGAGATTGCAAAACTCGGGGATGCGAGGAAGGCGGCAGAGAAAGGGCACAGGGAAGCGGCAATAGCCGCAAGGGAAGCCGAGGCGCTGGAGGCGAAGGCGAAATCCCTGGATGCGCTGGGGAAGAGGGTTGCGGAGCTGGAGAAAGAACATTTGTCTGTACAATTCAGCGAGCAGGAGTATGCGAAGTGCGACGGGAGGGCGAGGGAAATTCTTCTTAGGAGGGAGAGGGCGGCGGGGAAATGGAGGGAAGCGGGAAGGGTAATCGCTTCCCTGAATGAAATGTTGGGGGCGCTCCGTAGGGAATTGGAATGGATGGAGGGGGCGCGGAAGGAGATTGAGGCAAAGGGCGCGATGCTGGCGCAGCTCGCGCTTTTCAGGAACGCGGTGGTGGAGGCGCAGGCGGAATTGCGCGCGGAACTGGTGGAGGCAATCAACGCCGCGATGAACGGAATCTGGCCCGTGCTTTATCCATATGCGGATTACAGGCAGTTGAGGATTGCGGCGGGAGAAGAAGATTATTCATTTGAGGTTTATGACGGGGAGTGGAGGAAGCTGGAAAAAGTGGGAAGCGGAGGGGAGAGGGCATGCCTCGCGCTCACATTGAGGATTGCGCTCGCGACAGTGCTCGCGCCCGAGGCGGGATGGCTGGTGCTGGACGAGCCCACGCACAACCTGGACAGGGGCGCGGTGCAGGCGCTCGCTGAGGCGCTGGAGAACAAGGTGCCCGAACTCGTGGAGCAGGCATTCGTGATAAGCCACGAGGAAAGCCTGATGAATTCGGAGTTTGCGAGGAGCTATAGGTTTACTAGGGACAAGGGGGGCGGCGGTGCTACCGCTGCCGAGGAACTTTAGGAATGAAATGGGTGCTGGATGCCGCTAAACTGCCACCCGGCTCTCCAGCTCTTTCGCAATCTGGAATAGGTCCGCGGACCGCGGCTTGCCGGATTTTCCGTACCACTGCCTGCACTCCTTCTCCATTGAATTGGCATACATTGATAAGCAATAGAAAAGGGTGCCGCTGCAGGAGAAGCCCCTGCGCATGAGCCCGCGCATCATGAGTATGAAGTTATCTACGGCGTCCGGGCCTCCCTTGGCCGCACGTATGTAGCGCGGGTCAGCGACCAGCGCCCTCTTTGAATCCAGCATCATCTCAGAGGGGACGGGGTTGGAGAACACGTGGCCGCTCCTGTGCATCTTCACCATCATTTCCGTGGCGAGCTCCGCGAACCTGCTCTTGTTCTCCTCGGTGAAATCGGACCAGGAAGCGGGCTGGAGGTGCGGCGCGGAGAACGGGCTGTCTATGCCCCAGGTTGCCTTGTCCACCCTGGAAAGGATGTAGAAGTTGCCCGCGAGGGTTTTGAACCAGCCGACTATGCCGGAAACGAACTCCTTCACCCGGGATGCGGCTGAGAAAAGCTTCTTCGCGATTGTGCGGGTGCATTTGTGGGCCGTGTAGGTCTGGCCCGAGTGCGTGAATGCGGCGGAATCAGCGCCGTCCTTTGCATCTATTGAGTACAAGTAGCGCAGGCTTTCATCCGAGCATTCTATGGATTCCACCTGTATGCCGCCGGTGGAGGACTTCCATCCGTACTTTACGGAATATGCGCCCCCTTTTTTATGGGAAGAGATGGCTTTGGGGGCTTCCGCGGGCTCGGTCACTATGCAGCCGGCCTCGCCGTCCCTGAAGTCGGCCACCATGTTTGCCAGGACCTCGTTCCCCTGGCCCCAACTGAGAAGCCTCTTTTTTTCCATATAGAACCCCCACTAGGCGCTACGAATTGTACATACTTGGGCTGCTTGAATTTATAAATATTTGTCAGATGTGTGCAAAAAATCAGAAAAAGTCGCCCATGCCCTTCTGCTTTCCCCCGTGAGTAAGCTCGTATTCGTCGGCGCCCAGCTCCTTGAGTATCTTCAGCACGGAAGGGAGGACCTGGTTGTTTATGTAGTAGTCCGGGTCGTAGTCCTGGGCAAATTCAAGCAGCTCCGCCCGGTCGGAGATGGATTTGCCCTTCTTCGTAATGACATACCCTATTATGCTGCCACGCTCTATGTGCTTGCCCCTCTTGAGTGCCTTCTGCGCGGCGAGCAGCTCGGGGCTTAGTATATCATAATTGGAGGGGTCCTTCTTGAGTTGCGTATAAATGGCGAGGTCGGAGAGGGGGACCTTTCCGGAGCGGAGCTGCTCCACCACCTCGCGGACTATCTTGACTGCCTTGTCCTTGCTGCCATCGCGGAGTATCGCCTCAAGCACGCGGCGCTGGGTGGTCTTTGCGACTGAGGACCAGTCCCTTCGCACCAGCTCAAAGCCGCGTATCTTCACGCGGCCGTCGTCCCCGAGGAGGGCGTATTTCTTCTTCGCGCCTTTCTCTTCCGCCTTTTTGCTCACGAACACGCCGCGGGTGTAGAACGCCTCCAGCTCAAGCTCCATCTTTTCCGGCAGCCCCTTGTTCACCTCTTCAAGGAATGCGAGGGCGTCCTCGCGCTTCTTCTCGCCCAACAATAAGAAGAGGGAATCAGTGTCCATATAAAGTACCCTGAAGCCGGCGGCCTTCGCCTTCTCCTCGGCTGCGAGTATGTGCATCCTTCCCCACGCGGTGACGCTCTCGGCGCATTTCCTGCTGTACCAGCGCGAGCGCGCGTAGCCGAGGTAGCCGTAGAAGGAGTTGGCCAGGATTTTGAGCGCATGCGAACGGGCGGAGAGCACCTTGTGCCCTTCCGTATCCTTGGGCGCGGATTTGAGCTGCCGCTTAATGATGGCGCGCCTGTCTATGAGGCCTTCAAGAACGAGGGGGATGAGCCCGCGCGGGGACTTTGCGAACTTGGAGTGCGTGGGGGATTCAAGGGATTCTCCGGGCTTGTCCAGCGTGAAGGGGTCTATGTTGTATGAGCATATTATGGAGGGGTACAGCCCGCGGAAGTCAAACACCGCGATGTTGTCGTAGATGCCGGGCTCGGGCAATTTCACGTAGGCGCCCTGGATGGGGTTCTCTATGCGCGCGGCTACGGCGGAGCCGCCGGGCTTGGACGGGATTACCATATTGTGGGCCGATGCCTCTGCCATCAGCAGGCTTTCCACGAGCTGGCCCGAGGTCGCGTACGCCGTGTCAAAGAGGGGCATGCGCGTGATTGTGGAGAGCTCGGAGAGGAGGGGGAAGGCCATCTCGCCCAGCTCTATGGTCGCAAGCGAGTCAGCGAGCGCATAATCCGTGAGCGTGGCGATTTCACCGCTGTCCCACTGCCTCCAGATGTCAAGGCGGTCTATCTTAGTGGCTTTTTTCCCGGTGACGGTGGAATAGACGTTCTTAAGGGTATAATCGTCGGTGCGGATGAGGCCCGTGAAGCCGAAGAATTTCATCACGGGGTAGAGGTCTATGTGGACGCGGCCCTTTATCTTGAGAGGGGTGATCATCCCCTTCTTTATGGAGCGGTAGGGGCTGCCGTCCCTGCCAAGCGCGAGCGGGATTCCGAGCTTCTTCGCGCGCTCCGAGATGTATGGGAGGTCAAAATTGGTGGTGTTGTAGCCGAAAAGCACGTCCACGTCCTTCTCGCTGAGCAGGAGGAAGAGGCGCTCCAGCATTTGTTTCTCGCCGTCCACGAGCTCAACGTTGCCGCCCTTCCCGTCCTTGAAGGTGACCACGCCCTTCGCGCCGTCCGCGCCTGCGAAGCTGAACATTATTATGGGGTCCTTGGAGGGGCGGGGCGCGCCCAGGGGGTTGTACACTTCCGTGTCAAAGGCGAGGCGGTTCAGCATGTGCGGGTCGCCGGGGGAGGATTTGAGGAAGCGCCTTATCTGCCTGCCCTCGCGCTCATAGGAGATTACGGAAAAGGGGACGAGGGAGAAGTCCATCATGAATCGCCTCCCGTAATGGATGCCGTATTCATAGCAGGGGAAGGGGATTGCCTCCCTTAGGATTGGGACGTGCCCCGGCTCGCGGCACACAACGCGGAGGAGCCGCTTGGGGACGCCCTCAAGGATTTTCTCAACGAATTCGGTGCGCCTGGGCGAAACCGCCGAGCCGTCCTTCCCCTTGAGGGAGAGGGATTCTATCGCCTTCCTGCCGGCCTCGTCAACGTCCGCGTAGAAATAGGGGTCGTGCTGGAAATAGAGAAAAGTTGTTTTCTTTCCCTTGACCAGGAGGCGGGCGTAGCACTTGCCCTCGCGCACCACATAGTCTGCGTCAATGAAAAGCGCCTTCCTCCTCTGCATGATGGCTATTCAGGCAGGAAGGGTTATTTAGGCTTGCTGAGGGCAAGCTCCTTGCCGACCAGCTCGTCCACGACGTCGCGCGGTATGAAGCGCCTCCCGCCTATCTTCACGTGCGGGATGCGGTTCCTGTCCAGCCTGCGCTCAAAGGCGTTCCTCTTTATGTCCACGCCTTTTACATGCAATTCTTTTATCGCCTGGCTGACGGAGTAGTATTTGCGCGCAACATGCGAGAGGCTGTCTATCGTGTCCTTGGGGATGAGCCTCTTCGTGCCTATCTTGAGCGAGGGGATGGAGCTCTTCTCCACCCTGCCGATGAATGCACGGTAGTTGATTGCGCTGTTGTATTTCTTGTAGAGCTCGTACGCCTCGCGTATTGAGTAGAAGTCCTTGCCGAGGGAGAGTATGTCCTCCAGCGACTGCACCGGGATGTACCTCTTCTTCCCGACCTTCACGGAGGGTACGCTCCTGCGCTCTATCCTTCCCCCAAATGCCCTGAAGGAGATGTCCATGCCCTTGGAGCGGAGATACTCGTAAGCGTCCTGTATTGACAAAATGCCTGCGCGCCTGAGTTCGGCGTCGCTTCTCCTTGAGCGCTCGTAGGTCTTCTGCGCGGCGTCCATCACGGTGCCTATCGCAAGGGAAAGGCTGCGCTCAACAGCGCCCCTCCTCTTCCTTATGTCTTCCATGTCTATGGAGGTCAGCCTGTCAATCTTGTCATCGTTTATTTTCCGGTTTATTATGATTCTCCTGCCTCTGGGCATTTTGTCACCTTTTCACACAACTTATATACGAAGAAATCATTTATAAAGGTATCGTTGGGGAGGTGGAAATACGTGGGAATCAGCCCGAGGAGAGCCCCCTTATATAGTTATAGACCACCCAGAGGACGGCAAGCCCCACCAGCCCCGCGCCTGCGAGGAGAAGTGGGTTGTCCGTAGGCAGCATCTGCCCCCCGGGCTGGCTGCCCGTGCCGTTGCCGGCCGGTGGCGTGACCGTGCCCGTGCCCGTGCCGTTGCCCTGCGCATTGTACTGCACAAGGTATTCTCCCTCCACCGTCTGGGTGTTGCCCTCCTTGTCCTTCGCGGTTATGGTGAAGCGCACGAGGGAATTGTCCGGAGGGCGGGATATCTCCGCCACGTATTTCCCCCCCTGCACGAACGCGGGCACTGTGCGCGTCACGCCGCCGACGTTGTATGAGACGGTTATCTCATCCGCGGACGGGCCGCTCGCGTATGTGTGCGGGTCCTCCACCGAGAAGGATATCAGGAGGTCGTGTTCGGCCGTCAGCTCCGCCCCGACGCCGGTTATGGCCGGGGGCGTGAGGTCAAAGACCACGGTGTAGGATTCGCGCTGCGAAAGGTCTATCTCCGGCATCTTTGTAAGGAGCCCGTATGTTACGGAGACCGAGGGGCGCGCGAGAGGGGTGTCCTCTATGGAGACCGCGCTGCCTGCGTATCCCTGGGTGTCCACGAGTATTATCGCGTCAAGCGGGTTGCCGCTGTCGTCCATTACGTTGAGCATGAAGTTGTAGAGGAGCGCCTGCAGGGTGTAGAAGGTGTCGTTCTGCACGGATATTCTTTTGGAAACGACCGCGCCGCGGTATGAGACCGCGACATCCACATTGCTGTTCTTGTTGACGATGAAATAGGCGAGCCCGAGCCCGTTGGTCGTGGACTGCATCGCATTAACCCGTATGGGGGAGTTGGCAAGGGGCGCGCCGGACTTGTCCACCGCCTTCACGGTGAGGGAATATGCGTCAAACCGCACCTGCTCGTCCGCGAGGTGGTGCTGGGCGGTTATGGACTCTGTGTGGGTTACGCCGTCGTAAGTGACATTCATCTTTATGTCGCAGCGCACGCGGCTGTCCAGCTGCTCGGTGTTGGTGAGCACGGTGGAGACCTTGCCGTCCGCGCCTGTGTACAATGGGTTCGTGGTGATGTAGCCCTTGCCCGTGGTGTAGTCCTTCTGGTAGGTGAATGTCACGGTCGCGTTGGGGATGGGGCGGTACTTGGCGTCAAGCACCTGCACCCTCACCGGGTCGCGGAAACCCGCCTCGCATTCCGCCGCATAAACGGCGGAGGCGAGGAGCGCCAAAAGCAGAATGTTCTTCAGCATGGAGATACCTCTTGGGTAAGTATGAGGATTAGGTCTTTAAAAAATGTGGTGGGGGCAAGGCCGAAGGCCGGTTGCTGGGATGGCAAGCGGCGTGGGGCGTGGGCTAAACGGCTACTGCGTGCCTTCCACGGCCTCGGGCTCCGAAAGCGCTCCAGTGAAGGAGGAGACCTTCTCGCCCTCCCTCAGCTTTATCACGCGGACGCCGAGCGTGTTCCTGCCAACTGTGGAAATCTGGGAGACGGGCACGCGGATGAGCATGCCGCTCGCGGTCGTGACGATCGCGTCCTCGCCGTCATCAACGCAGCGCACGTTCACGATGTCGCCGTTGCGGGCGCCCGCCTTCATGTTTATTATTCCCATGCCGCCCCTTCCCTGGGTGCGGTATTCCTCCACTGGCGTCTTCTTCCCGTATCCGTTCTCGGTTATGGTTAGGAGGAATTGCTTGCTGGTGACTGTGGCGCTTACGACTTCGTCACCCTTGCGGAGCCTTATCCCCCTTACGCCTGCGGCTGAGCGGCCCACACCGCGTACGTCCTCCTCCTTGAAATGGATTGCATAACCTTTCCTGGTGCCGAGGCAGAGCCCCTGGCTGCCGTTGGTCTTCCTCACCGCGATGAGGGAGTCGCCCTCGCGCAGCGTGATTGCGATTATGCCTCCCTTGCGCGGGTTGCTGAAGCTGGATGTCTCAACGCGCTTCACCGTGCCGAGCCTGGTTGCCATGAAGAAGAACTCGCTGTCCTTGAATTCGTCCACCGCGATGCATGCGGTGACCTGCTCGCCCTCCGCCTGCAATAGATTTACTATCGGCTTGCCGTGCGAGTACCTGCCCGCCTCGGGAATCCTGTACGCCTTGAGCCAATGGACCTTGCCCTTGTCCGTGAAGAACAGTATGTACTTGAGGTTCGTGGTGACGAAGACGTCCTCTATCGCATCTTCCTCAACGGTCTCTGCGCCGACCTTGCCCACGCCCCCCCTGCGCTGGGCGCGGTATTCCGCAAGCGGCACGCGCTTCACGTAGCCCTTGCGCGAAATGGTGATGACCACCTGCTCGTCCGGGATGAGGGACTCTATCTCCACTTCCGCTTCCCCTTCTTCAATCATGGTGCGGCGAGGCTGGCCGTATTTGGCCCTGAGGCCAAGGGTCTCCTCCTTTATGACGTTGAATATCTTCTTCTCGTCCCCGAGGAGTTCCTGCAGGTTACGTATCTCCACCTGCTTTTCCTTGTGCTCCTCCTCTATGCCGTGCCTCTCCAGCCCGGTGAGCTTCTGCAATTTCATGTCAAGGATTGCGGCGCCCTGCTTGTCCGAGAGCTTGTAGGCGGCGGATAGCTTTCCGCGCGCCTCCTCCGCGTTCTTGGATGAGCGTATGAGCGAAACTACGGAATCTATGTTTGCAAGTGCGACCAGGAAGCCCTCCAAAAGGTGGAGGCGCTCCTGCGCCTTGGCCAGGTCAAATTTGCTGCGCGCGATTATCATGTCCCTGCGGAAGGAGATGAATTCCTTAACCATCTCAATGAGCGGAAGCGTCTTGGGCTGGCCGCCCACGAGTGCGAGGTTCATTATGCCGAAGCTCTTCTGCAGGTCGCTGAAGGAATATAGCTGGTTGAGGACTATCTCCGGGTCCTCGCCCCTCTTCACCTCTATCACGAGGGCCATGCCGTCCCGGTCCGAGCGGTCGCTCACGTTGCTTATGCCCTCTATCCTCTTCTCTTTTACTGCGGCGACTATCTGCTCAATGAGCGCGGTCTTGTTCACCTGGTACGGGATTTCAACTATTGTGATTTCATTTTTTTCAATAGTGGCCTTGCCGCGGACGGTTATTATGCCGCGGCCGGTCTTGTACGCGCTTATGATTTGGGATTTGCCGATTATGGAGCCGCCGGTGGGGAAGTCGGGCCCCTGCACCATGCGGAGGACGTCCTCCTCCGAGCCCCCATCTATTATGGATATAATGGCGTCCGCGATTTCGTTCAGGTTGTGGGGGGGGATGTTGGTGGCCATGCCGACCGCGATTCCAGCGGCGCCGTTCAGCAGGAGGTTAGGGATGCGCGAGGGGAGCACCGTGGGCTCCTGCAGCGTC
>JAGVON010000035.1 GCA_020052735.1 archaeon
GATAATCACCGAGAAGATGGACCCGGAGGCCAACGTGAAGTGGGGCGCGAGGATCATGCAGAACTACGACGGCAAATTGGAAATAGTGGCCATCGTGACTGGAGTGAAGGGCGCGTCCATACTCGGCTCCAACATGTCTGGGGAGAGCCAGGACACCGGATTCCCGGCGTTCAGCGGCGACCTGGATATGCTCGGCTGAATATTGAGATGGGGGAACTTCGGTTCCCCCTCCTTTTAATTTTTTGATTATTTTTTCCTCCAACTTTTGGTTTTGCAATCCAGGATAAAGTTCGCAAACTTTGTCCGCCATTGGATGGTGAAGTCCCGCAGGACTTTGCCAGACATCGCAGCAGCGATGCGAAATCCGATAGGATTTACAATGCAATTAAAAATCTAATTGCGCAACTACTAGCGGTGCTCATATGCTCGACCTCGTGAAGGATGTCATTGAAGAGGGGAAGGCTAATTCTGTTTCCGTTCCGCAAAAGGACTTTGACCCCACGGCCGTGAGGATTACGGTCATAGGGACGGGCGGCGCGGGCTGCAACTCCGTTTCAAGGATTACGAAGCAGGGCATAAAGAGCGCGACCACGATAGCGATAAACACCGACGCCAAGCACCTGAGGATAACCGAGGCGCACAAGAAGCACGTGCTCGGCTACAAAATCACGAAGGGCTTGGGCGCGGGGGGCGAGCCCACCGTCGCGAGGAAGGCGGCGGAGGCGGACCTGGACAAGCTGCGCACGCTTATAGGCGAGAATGAAATAGTATTCATACTTGCGGGGATGGGAGGGGGGACGGGCACAGGGAGCTCGCCCGTGCTCGCGAGGATTGCGAAGGAGCAGGGCGCCGTAGTAATCGGGGTCGTGACGCTGCCCTTCAGCATAGAAAGGGTGAGGGTGAAGAAGGCGAGGGAAGGGCTCAAAGACTTACTGAAGGAGGCGGACACCGTCATAGTCATAGATAACAATAGATTATTGGGGTATGCGCCGAACCTCCCGCTCAACAAGGCGCTTGAGCTGGCGGACGAGGTGGCGGCGAGGGCGGTGCGCGGGATTGCGGACACGATAGTGTTCCCGTCGCTGATGAACGTGGATTATGCGGACGTGATGAGCGTCATGAAGAACGGCGGGCTCGCGATGATTTCCATCGGCGAGGCGAACGGCTCGGACTACGTGAAGAACGTGGTGGAGAACACGATGAAGCACCCGCTGCTGGACGTGGATTACGAGGGCGCGAAGGGGGCGCTCATACACATAGAGGCCGGGCAGAAGCTCACCCTGGGCGAAGTCATAGAGATAGGCGAGGGCGTCTCCTCTGGCTTTGACGAAAACGCGAGCGTCAAGATGGGGGCGAGGATAAACAACGAGTTCATGGGCGGGGTGCGCGTGACCGCGATTGTGACGGGCGTCAAGTCTGCCAGCATATTCGGGCAGGCCGGCGGGAATGTGGCGGCGCAGGGGATGGTCGCGTCCGCCTCCAGCACGCTGCAGGAAGGCATGGTTGACGAGTTCCTCTGACCTTCTCGTGCGTTTTTAACCCTTTTCTTCCAAATCACTCCGGGGTATCCTAATGATAGAGTTCAACCCATTATACCTATTGCTTGTGCTGTTTGTGGGGTTCTTCATCCCGGGCATGCTTCTCTCCCTGGGGCTGCTGAAAAAGAAGGAGCTCCCGCTCTTTGACAAGGCGGGTATCGGGATGGGGCTGGGAATTGTCGTCCCCGCGCTGGTCGCCTTCCTGCTCTCGCTCGTGGGCGTGATGTTCTCATACACGACCGCGCTTGTATCCATACTCATATTCTATGCAATCGGGGCGGCCGTCTTCGTGAAAGAAAAGGCGTGGGAGCAGCTCTCGCTGCCGAAGGACTGGAAGCTCATGGTTTCCTCCGTGGCGCTGGCGCTGCTGATGCTGCTCAGCTACTGGATAAGGATGCAGACGTACAGCCCCGTGTTCATGGAGCTGGACCCCTACTATTACATGTTCATAACCCACCAGATAATCGTGCACGGCGAGGTGCCGCTCACGGACCAGACCGCGTGGTATCCCCTTGAACTCACGCACAGGGGTTCTGTGCTGAAGCCGTATTCAGAGGCGCTGCAGTATTCCTTGTATACAAACGGCGGGGAATATGACAAGTACCTGCTCTCGGCCCTTGCGGGCAGCTTCCCTGCGGTGCTGGCCGCACTGGCGGTGTTCTTCCTCGCGCTCTTCATATCCGCGGAATACAAACGGGAATTCGGCATAATAGCCGCCGCGGTGTTCTCATTCATCCCGATGTTCCTCACGAAGACGCTGGCCGGTGAGAGCGAAATCCAGCCATATGCGTTCTTCGCGCTCGCGTTCTTCTTCGCGATGTACGCGCTCGCGATAAAGAGGAAGGACTACACCTTCGCCGGGCTTGCCGGGCTCGCGTTCGCCGCGGTGATAATGGGCTCGGCTTCCGCGGTCGTCGCGTACACTACGCTCATAATCTTCATCCCCCTGCAGGCGCTGCTCCTCTTCTACACGAAGGGCGGCCTGAGGGAGTTCGTGAAGCTGAACGCCGTGGTGGTGCTCGGCGCGGTGCTGATGACCGTGATAAAGGACAGCTACACCGGCGGCTCGTTCATCATTTCCGGCCTGTTATCTGGCAGCATGTTCTTCACAATAATCGCGTTACTGGTGGCTGCCGCACTAGCCGCCATAAGGGAGAAGGTGGCGGACGCCGAGACGGCCTCCTATGCGCTGGGGGGGCTGCTGCTTGTGGGCGTTCTGCTGCTGGCGTTCACCCCGCTCGGCGACAGCCTGTCTGGGCTCGTGGGCGGCTCGCTAAGCGTGGCCAACTACAACGCGCCTCTGCAGAGGACCATTGCAGAACAGGGGCAGGCGAGCACGGAGTTCCAGAGCACTCTGGGGTTCTCGGGGCTCGGTTTCAACGGAGCACTCGGCATCCTTTTCATAATCCCGTCCGCGGTGGTCAATGCGATACTGGGCGTGGTGGTCTGGGCGCTGAACACCGGGGCGGATGCCGGGCTCACATACGCCCCAAAGGACAACAGCATGCTCCTCTTCATTTATTTCATGACGATGGTGGCGATTGCGCATTCCATGTACAGGAAGGTTAAGTTCGGGGACCTGCGGCTCCCGCTGCTGTTCCTCGCGCTCATCTTCCCCATCTCCATAGTCGGGATGCTGAAGACCAAATATACGACATACCTGGGGTTCGCGGTCGCGGTCGCGCTGGGAGTCGTGCTCGGTGAGATTTTTGACTTCCTCGTGCAGCGCTTCAGCAGCATCGCGGACGCGGCGGAGCGGGAGAGGATGGTGAAATACGCGTTCATGGGGCTCGTGCTCATCGGCTCGCTGTATGCTGTGCTGCAGGCCACCTATCCCATAAGCGTGGGGCAGGCGCTGTTCACCAACTCCATGCAGGAAAGGTTCGGGGACAACCCGTTGGGGGCGCAGCAGAAGCTCAGGGCGGTCTGCGCGCTTATGGACCCGATGGGCAGCAGCGACAACACGGTGTGCGCGGCGTCCAGGGACCCCGCGGGCTTCGCGGACATGGGGCCGAACTACCAGTACGAACCCGAGGTGTGCGCCTGGTCCGTAATCTCAAACCCCGTTGCACCTACTGACGACGAGAGGATTGCGCTGCAGTACCGGTGCCTCTCAAGGATAAGCGAGTACTGGATAAACCTGATGGAATGGATGGGGACAACCCCCGAGGACTCCCGCTTCACCTCATGGTGGGACTACGGCCACTGGACCAACTATTTCGGGGAGAGGGACACCGTGCTGAGGAACGAGCACGCCTCGCTTGACATGATCGGGGAGGTGGCGCACGGCTTCATAGACGGTACGCCGGAAGACCTCAGGGGCTTCATGCTCACGCACGATTCAAAGTACGTGTTCTTTGACCAGGAGATAATAGGGAGCGTAAGGCAGGACGGGTACATAAGCTTCGGCGGGAAGTATGGCGCCCTGAATTACCTCTCCTGCGCGAGGGACAACGAGACCGGCGTTTCACAGAGCCCCGGCTCTTCATTATGCGAATTTGAGCACACCTGGGAGCAGGTGTACGTGCCGACCGGTGCGGGGGCGGAGCAGTGCGTGATTTCGCCCACTTCGGGCAAAACAGGGACGGTAGGGTACACCACAAGGATCGTGCAGGGCGCAGGCGGGGCGCAGGCGACTATGGTGCAGACATATTGCATCGGGCCGGTCACGCTTGCGGACGGGAGCATCATGCCCGTCGGCACATACTACCTTGACGAAAGCATGAAGCTGCCCAACGGGGACCTCAGGCTGAACAAGGCGATACTGAGCTTTGACTACGAGGACGCCTCGCAGGGGGTGAGGCTCTATACCACGCTTTACGACCATACGCCCCGGTGGGTGGAAAACGGCGAATTGAAGGACGGCTGGGAGGACAGGAAGGGCAAGTTCTACGACTCCAATTTGTATAGCGGGTTCGTGCTCGGGTACCTGCCCGGGTTTGACCTTGTGTATGAGACGCCGAACGGGGAAATCAGGGTGTATAAGATAAGGGAGTGAATTGGAAGGGTAGAAGGGATTGGAAGATAAAAAGTGGGCACCCGCTTGGATGCCCATTTCTAATTTTATTTGGATTACTCGGCTGCGGCTTCTTCTGGCCAGTCGTTGGCCGTGGTTGTCGTCGCCGTAATTCTGCCCCGCCTGTTCCTCGCCGTAGTTACTGTCACAAGGAATGGGTGCGCAGCCTTCCACTCCTGGTCGGTGATGGCACTCCATATGTTCGCCCTTCCTTGCGGCGACTTTAAGTTCCAGAAAATGCGTGCGGCGTCATCGCTTACCATGGTCAGCATGTCCGGCCTGAAGTCTCCGCCAATAAGGTTCAATAGATCCACTGCCGCATCTGTTGCCATGTTGGGAAGCAACCTAACCAGCGTCTCAACCTTGCCATTTTGGTCCGCGTATTCAAAGATGCTCCTTCTTGCGCGTGTATTTGTCGAGTCCCACAGCATCCTTATTGCCTCGTCACGCGCGCTGAACAGGAGGGCGTTGTCCAGCGGCGGAGCCTGCGCCCACATGAAGGACAGCATATCAAAAGCCGTCTGTGCGTCAGCGCCTGGAACATACTGGCCGAGCTCCCGTGCCAAATTGGTGAGCAATACGCGCTCTTCCGTGTTCGGCCTGTCCCTGAGGACGGATAATGCGTCCAGGTATGCATCAAACCTGCCGGCTTCCGGAACGAATGCGTCAATCCTGGCGACAAGGTTGGGTGCGCTCGCAACCAGCTTTGACCTGGCGAGGGACTCCGCAACTTCATTGAGCGATAAATCCACCACTGGGAGTTGGTTGATGAGGTTGGCCTCAAGCAGGATGCCAAAGAGCGCGTTCATGCGCGCCGTTTCCGAAGTTGCCGGGATGGACGCTTCGGCGAACCTCAGGAGCGGCTCGGCTATGGACTTGAACCTCGGCATGGCGGCGAGCACCTGGATTATGTCCTCACCGTACGCGCCCTGCTGGAGCGTACTCTGGAACAGGTCTTGATAAACATCAAGGCGCTCTGCCTCGGGCACGTACTTGTCTATGAGCGTCACGACCTTCCCCGCGTTGTTGTTGGTGAAGAACGCTGAGTAGAAGTACCTCTCCGCTTCCTGTGCGCTCATGTGGCTCGTGCGCATGTGCTCATACATGGCGTGGAGATTGTTCTTTACCGCGTTCAGCCTATCCAGGTCAAACCCGGCAAGCGCATCCTCGGTAATCTCTTCGCCGCTGCCAAAAGAGGCCTGCAGATACTGGGTTATCGGGTCGCGCATCTGCATATAAGTGCCGTTGCCGAGCCGGAGCAGGTTGTTGTAATCTGCCATGATCTCCTTTGCCAAAGGCCTCGCCTGCGCTTCCCGCCTCTGTTCTTCGGTCTGGGTGGTGGCGACCGCCTGTGCCGATGCTGTGGTGGATGACCGCTGTGCTGGCTGCCTCGCTGCGCTCGGTTCGCTCCCTCCAAATATCCCTCTATAAGCCCAGGTGAACGGGTCGGGAACATCCGTCATGCCTGCACGATAGTCTATCATCCATGAAACTTCAATCATGCCTATGAGTGCGGTCCATCCCGCGACCTTGGCGCCCTTTGTCGATCCCGAGAATGCCTCCCTGAGTATGCTGGTTGCCGTACGCAAGGGAGCTGCCCCCAGTCTAATGAAAGCAGTGCTGCTGCGCAGCCCCGCGCCGCGCCATGGGTCAACAAACATCCTGGCCCAAACGCTGGTGGAAGGCGTGACCGCCCCCCTGTTTGCCACACTGATATCCACACCATTGACTTCTAGGACAAGAACACTATTAATCCTGCCAACATTCAGTGTTCTTTCAAGCAGCCTCGTATCTATGCCTTGCAGCACGTCTATGGGGTTCTTTAGCCGTTCGCCCACAACCCTCCGTGCAACGGCCATCTCCTCTATGGTGGCAGTATCAGCGGTTTTTCCAACCTTCTCGAGCTCTTCCGCAAGTGCTTGGTCGTAATGGGCACGCTCGGCTGCGAATGCGCCTTCAACTGCCATGCCAAACCTGCCCCGGCCGGAAGCGATCTCCAGTTCGTCTAACAACTGGTTAACTTCTGGATTATCCAAGCGCCGCAACTCTGCGATAACATCGGCATTAAGATTGCCCCTATCAATCCGCTGCCGAGTGGATCTGGTCAGTGCATCATCCAGACTGCGCTGTTGGTGAACCGCATCTTGTATCTCGGCACGCAATCCATCCGCAGTCTGCAAATCTGCGGGATGGGTTATGCCTTCCTTAAATGCTTCAAGGACGCTCTCTGCACGTGCGCTCGCCTGCTCCACGGCAACCTTGGCAGCATCAACCTTTGCCTGTTGTGCTGCAATCCTCGTGTCCAACCGCGCAATCTCCGCCTCTTCAATCCCGACCGTCCTTTCAACCTGAGTGCCTCCCCTCCGGGTTGCTGCCTCAGTCCTTTCTTTTTGCAGATTCTCCAATTCGGCAGTCAGTTCCTTAAGTATCTTTTGCTTTGGCTCTATTATCGCCCTGAACACTTCGGCCCTTACTGCAGCCACGGCGTTTGTGTAGGTGGAAACCCTCTGCGGGCTGAACGGGTCCAACTCGTTTCCAATCAATGAGAATATTCCTGAAGCAACGATTATGCTGCCCAAAATGCTCCTTACCCCGGTTATACCCGCTGCCTGCACTTCGGGCAGGTTCGTGCCACGCTCAGCGTATTCATCCCCGAAATTGGACTGCATGAAGCCGAGCGTCGCATAAAGGGAGCGGTCCCATGCCTCCTGCATCTGGGTGGGGGTGACGGCGGATGGCATCCCACCTGTGGATTCAAATAGCTCGTTCAGCCCGTTGGAATAGTTTAGTAGCCAGAAGAGCGCAACTTTGTCGTCCGTGCCTATGTCCGACATTCTGAAGAATGCATCAATTGTGTCCTCGGAAATCCCCGCTGTCAGAAGCATCTGCCTCGCTTCGGACTCGCCTATCGTGACCATGGAGCCGTCATCCAGTTCCACGTCAAGCATCTGGGTCGGAGAGGGTATTATTGACCTGAAAGCAGCAACGATGTCGCCGCCTATGCGCTCAAAAAATCCGGGTTCTGCTGGGGCTTCCACCGGCTGCGTAACCGGCGCTGCGGATGCAAGCTCCAGCACTCCCGTAAGCTTCTCATGGACCACTGCCTGAAGCTCGGACATACTGGCGTTGCCATGCATCGCCTCCCCTGCGAAAAGCACGAGCAGTCTGTCACGCAGGTCCTCCTTCTGCGCGGCGGAAAGGGTTTGGAATGATTTCCTCTGGGAATTGATGTCGGCCTGCCTGGCGCCTGCTCCGCCCAAAAGGCTGACTGGGGGTACGCCCGATGGCTGCGCCAGGTCGTCCAGAAGCCGGTTTACGTTCATTACAACCATGTTCAGGTTGTCGGTGTTGCTCAATACGGCACCATATGTTTCAGAATCAAGTACTCTTTGTGCGGAGGCAGCATTTGCACGGACATCTGAACGGAAGGCTTCAACCATAGTGACACCTATTGTATTATTGCCGTTTCCAGTATTTAAAAAGGTATCTTGGGTGCGCGCATCAGACATGATAATGAGGGACGCCCCCAAACCAACGAGGGGGGCCAGCAATGGCAATCTTGCCGCCCGTATGCCGCGCACCTCGCCAGGGGCAGGGGCAAAGGCGTTTTCCGCCGGCTGTGGCGCTTCCTGCATCCGAGGGGGCTTGGCTTTTGCATCGTCAGGCATCGTATCACGTCAACTAAACTGTTGGAATGTGTACATGGTTTTGCATAAATAGTATTAAAAAGAAGAGTGGAGGGCGGGCAGGGGCTATTCTTCCCCCAGATATTCGCGGACTTCATCAGGGTAATATACGTTCCATGGGAACCGCGGGTCGGATTCCCCGATGCTGAACCATACTTTCACAATCTCTTGGGCACGCTCGGCGGGGTCATCGGGCATGGAAACCGTTGTTGCAAAGAGGTCGCTGGAAAGCATCGTGTAAATCATCTCAGCGCTCCAGTATTGTATCTGCTCCGGGCGGCAGCAGGTTAGGATTTCCGTGCATGCCCATATGACCCAGTCAAGCCCCTTGTCGTTTGCGAGGGCATAGGAGGCGGCAGCGGATATGACACGGGAGGCCTGCGGGTTGTCCACCGGGTGGAAATCCACGCCCAGCGAGGCGCTTGTCAGTTCCGCGGCCCCCAGCAGCAGCTTATACGCGTTTTCCACTTTATCCGTGCTGTCGCTGCCCGCATAATACTCCTCCAGGAAGAAAAGGTCGCTGACGCCCATGCCGCTGAGGTCCATGCCCGCATCCCTGAGCTCCTTGAGGCGGCTCGCGAAGTTGAAGAGGGGGGTGCGGTAATCTCCTATTGCGAGCGGGTTGCCGAGCCGGTCATGCGCTGCCAGCGAGAAGAACACGGCGGCGATCACCTTAATCCTGTCTGATTCTTCCGGGATAGCGTTCGTGAAAAAGGACCAGTCCGTCCCGTCCGGCGACCTTCCGGCGTTGACTTCGCGGAGCAATTCGGCCATGGTTATGGAGAAATTGGATATCACGTCAGGGCGGAATTGGCGCCGCCCCATGTCCGGATAAGCGCCCGCAGCCAATGCGTCCATGAAAAAAAGCGAGCCACTGTCCAGCGAATTCAGGCAATCAAGCACCCTTCCCTGCGCCTCGTTTATCTCAACCGCGGCCGGAAGGCGCTCGTTTATTGAATATGCCACTGTGCCCACGACGATGGCGCCCACGGCGGCGGTCTTGCCGGCCGTGAAAAGGTCGCGGAGCTGTTCAATCTTCTCCAGCCGGTTCACAAGCTGGAGGGCGCGCGCCTCGGAAACAGGGGTTCTGGAAGTGAGTATCCCTACGTCTTCCCACACCACTGCAAGCTCGCTGTTTATCTGTTGTATCGCACCCCTTGCCGCCTCTATGTCAGCGGGATTGGTGAGGTGGAGCTCGGCTATGAGGGCCTCCTCGGATTGCCTCTGTGCAGGTGCGGTAAGCGCGTACCTGCGCAGGCTCATCGCCGCCTGCGGGTCCAGGTATATGCTCTTCTTGGCAATCTGTTCCGCGGTTTCCACTGCGCCTATGCGCGCCGCGGTCCGGGTGAGCAGCGGGTCCTGGGTCGGGATGAGCCGGGAGACCTCAATGGTCTGGCGTGCTCCTCCCCTGCCCAATACAAAACCGAGGCCTTCCAGGGTGCCGCTGAGCACGATGGACATTGCGGGCAGCGCGTTCCCCGCAGATACATATGTGGAGCTTATGTATTCCCTCAATGCGTCAATGCCCCCTTCCGCATATACCGAGGATGCGATGGGAATTGTGAGCCACATGTTCCTCAATGCCTGGAAGCCAGCATGCATCCCGTAGAAGGAAAGGAAACCGTGGGGGGTGTAACCGACCGAAGCCCACCTCAGCACTGTGTCGCCCACCGTGCCGAAACTGACTTCGCCGAGGCCCGCGGCGGTGGCCACGGAGAGCGTGCCTGAGGATGCACTGGCGGCGTCGCGGAAGCGCATTATGCCGCTTACGCTCTTTATGAAAAGCGCGCCGCCGGTTGCAAACACGACAGAATCAAAAACTGCTTCCCATGGGTCTCCGCGCTGGAGGTCTTCATAAAAGCGTGCGCCCGCGGCGGCGGTGCCCAGCCCTGCGGCGCTTGCGGCAAAAACCCTGCTGCCCAGGGATTCCGGCACGAAGCCAGCGCCCCTGCGCATAAGAAGGAAGAGACCGGCTATTTTAAGGTCCTCATAAACTTCGTTGCTTCTCTCTCCGGCGAAGTATCTCATCGCATTAATCCAAACTGGCGTGCCCATGATTGCGGTCGCGGTTGTCGCCTGCCGGTATGCTATTGCCAGAGTTTGCGCATAAGAAGTGGAAGCAAGCTGAGCTAACGCCGAGCGAACCACACCACGCTCAGCAGCGCCGAGCATGAGGTCAAGACCCAGGGTGGCACCACGTGCCAGCGTGCCTGCGCCCAAAGTTATCACCGATGCCCAGAATATGAAATCCGCAGCCCCGTATTTCATGAAATATTTTGAGAAGGAGTAGGCCTTGTCCCAGAAGTCGCCGTTCTTGAACCTCTCCTGGAGGTTCCAGTCGTACTGCTGGCTTGCAAACTGCTGTACCGCGGCCTCCACGTTGTCAAAGCTGGATGCCAGGCCGGAAAGATATTCCGAAAGAGGGCCAAACATCATCGCACCCTCATCGGGCTGCACGATGTGTTCGTCCGGAGGTTGCAGCTCAGGCACGCCCCATTCTATCGGCAAGAACGTATCCTCAAGCTGCTGGGTGGAATAAAGGGCTTGGAGGCCCCTTGCCTGCAGCTCTTTCACGATTGTGTGCTTGACGAATTCGCCGTATGCCTGCAGCCTCTCCTTAAGGCCGGGCAGTTCAGCGTAATATTGTTCCCTGTTGGTAATGAAGCGCTTCACAGCTTCGGAGTCTATTGAGGCCGGCAGCCCGCCATATGTGGCCATCTCCAGGAGGATGGTGTCGTTGGGGATAGACCCCTGCGCGCGGCGGTACTCGTTAGCCTTCTGGTATTCTATATAGTCGCCTAGAATTGAGTTGAATTTTGCCTTTGCTTCAAAAAGCGCGAGCACCCCGGCCAGCGAGAGATACTCCCCAAGAATATTTGAGATGTTCGGGTCCAGGGCAGGCAGTTCCCTGCCCTCAAATCTGGAGCCGGGCGGCATCCCGACCATTGCCGCGGCTATCGCAAGCCGCTGGCCCTCATCCATGCCCGCGAGCGTGTCCCTGAGCTGCGAATACCTCTCCATTACAGAATCAAACAAGCTCCTTTCGATATCCTGGAATTCCCTCGGGCGCGTGGAGGGAAAGAGTTCGGGCGGAAGCGTGCCGCTGGGCGTGGGCTGGAATTCCCTGGCCACATCTGCCCTGAGGGATTCCACATCCAGCGCGGACTCGCCCACGCCGGAGATATATTGGGAAATCTCGCGCACTGCATCGTGGTAGGCGTCTTGGGTCACGGAGAATGCGGAGTATGCGGATTCCACAAGGGCGGCGCGGTTGGCAGAGTTGTCAACGATTCCACGGAGGCAGTCCATCATGCGGCTCTGCGCGTCTTCGGAAGCGTCAAAGAATGCGGAAAGCGCGTCAGATATCCCCGCGCGCTCTGAAAAATTGCTGGCCATCGCGAGGCCGGTCTGGTTGACGGCGGTTTTCAAGAAATCATAGACATAAAAAAATGCGGACATTGAGTCAAAATCCAGGCTCTGCGCTGCCAGTAGCAGCACGCTCATCTGCTCCCTCTGCCCCTCGGAGAAGTTCGTGTACCAGTTGTTCTGGAGGGTGACGCTGCCGTCCGCCTCTTCGTTAAGCTCCAAGGGTGAAATGTCGTAAATCTGGCTGAAGTATTGTATGACGAGCTTTATTTTTTCAATCGCTTCGCGCTGATGCTCTGCAATCCTTGCGTTGTCGCTTATTTTGACATTGATTAGTGGCTGCTCCCCTCCGATGAACTCAAGCACATCTTCGGAAACCGGCCCGCCTGTGTATGCCAGGTCGGAGTTTATTATTGCGCCCAGGTCAAACATTTCGGAGCGGGAAACCTGGAAGCCGGCTGCCGCCATGTCCCGCCCTGAAACGCTCAAATCAAATGAGAGCGCGGTGCGCTCCACCGTGAGCGCCTCTATCAGCCCTTGGCGCCGTTCCTCAAACTCCGCCGCCGTGGGAGGTAGCCGTTCCGTGGGTGCGCTGGCGATGGTGCTGCCTGTCATATGGTCGTATTCATCGGAAACCTTTGCGGAAGCCTGTCCTTCCTTTTGCCGAACCATTTGACTCATCCCTGCACCTACATAATGCGGTTTTTTACATTTATAAACGTGCGCCCGCGCGTGCGTCCTGCGGGAACTTTGCGGCAGAAAAATATTTGGGGCAAACATAAGATATGCATTTATAAGCATAATCCGACACAGATACGTACATGAAACGCCAGCTGGCCCATGCAACTGCTACTCTTGCGAAACGAAGAGTTAGGGAAGACCGCTTTCTTATGAGGATGAAAAACCTGATGGAGCAGCGCCGGGTAAGGAAGCAAAGCGAAAAGGCGCTTGGGCATTATGCAACGAAGGGCGAGGCATGCATTGCTGCCGAGAAACTCTCTGTACAAAAGGCGCACTTGGATGCCGCAAAGATTTGGGTTGCAGTCGAGATGAAAGATAACGCGGTACAGGAGGTAAGGAATAGTGGGATGGATCCGAAAATTGCCAAATTTTGTGCCGAGCACGGCATGAAATGGGAGATGAAAGAACTGCTTGATGAAATAGTAAAGGGGGCAATGTGCTGCATGCTTCAAATTTTGCTTATGCGATAGGAGAGAAAGGGAGGGCTATTGAATTGGGGTTTGTGCATCTTGCGACTGAATCGCATGAAATGCCTAATGTTTTCTGGGAAAACAAAAGGATACTGAAAAGGACTGCTAAGGATTATATCAAAGATAAAAATTATGGAATTGCAGGAAGAATTTATGAGAGACTGGGCATGCATGCGAAGGCGACAAAGACTTATAAAAAGGGCAGGCATTTTGAGGAAGTAAACAGATTAGATGAAAAATTCAAATTGTTGGATAAGAGCAAGAACCATAACTATAATATAGACACGTCAGTAAGCATTGGGGGCACAATTGGTGGCGTGGGTAGTGCACTTGCTACGGCAATTGAAATAATCAGTATGCCCGGAGGATGGGAAAGATTTGCAGCGGCTTTCTTCGGCGCAGTTTCGATTGGATTGCTTGGCTGTATGATTGGGCAGCTAATTGGCGCAATAGTCCATTCAGGTGTGGCTGCATCCAAACGGTTCTATGAAAATATGAGGTACCCGCCGCTTCTCAGTCTTATGCAAAGACCCCTTCCCCTTCCGCCCTATCCAATTGTCTTTTCCGGAGGCGAGGAAACCAAGCTGCTGCAGAGCCCAGAAACGCAGGCTGAGAAGCTTGAGAGTGAGGGGAAAATATACGAAGCTGGCTTGATTTATGCAAAAATGGGGAATACGCCATATGCAACGGAGTGCGCAAACCGGCTGGCAAAAGAGGGCAAGCTGGAGCTGGCGAGGGAACTCTGGATAATGGTCTTTGACACCGCATATCTTGGTGCGGAAGAGATGGAAAAGACCGACCCTGAAGGCGCTAAGGCGGTTTTTGCAGAGCTGGGGATAGAGAAATAAACGCACTTTACGGCATACGAACGGCAAATCTAATCAGATTCCGGCGCGTTCGCAAGCTTTTAATTAACACCCGTTGCTATATTAACAGCCATTAGTCAGTAGGTGTTGCTTATGGGAAAAATAAAAGTGGGCATAATCGGTGTGGGGAACTGCTTCGCAGGGCTTGCGCAGGGGATTGAGTACTACAAAAGGAACCCCAAGCGCGAGGTAGTCGGCATAATGCACGACAAGATCGGCGGCTACTCCATCCATGATATAGAATTCGTGTGCGGATTTGACGTTGCGGAGAACAAGGTTGGGAAGCCGCTTGCGAAGGCTCTCTATGCGGAGCCGAATGAAGTGAAGTGGGTTGATTCCGTTTCCAATTGTTCTGGCATCGTGCACGAGTCCCCTGTGCTGGATGGAATTGGCATCTATATGCAGAACAGGATTGTGCCCGTGAAATCCACGAAAAGCGAGGCGCAGCTCAGGAAGGAGGCGATTGAGGAAATCAAGAGGACGGGGGCGCGGATTTTGCTCAACTATTTGCCCGTGGGCTCCCAGAAGGCGGCGGAATTCTGGGCGAACGTCGCGCTGGAGAGCGGCTGTGCGTTCGTGAATAATATGCCCGTGTTCATTGCAAGTACTCCTGCGTGGGCGAAGAAATTCGCGGAGAAGAAATTGCCCGTGATTGGGGATGACATAAAATCCCAGCTCGGTTCTACGATTGTGCATAGGGTTATGGCGAAATTATGTGTGGACCGCGGAATAGAGATTGACAGGACTTACCAGATAAATGTTGGGGGAAACAGTGATTTCATCAACATGCTTGAGCGCGAGCGTTTGGAGAGCAAAAAGATATCCAAAACAGAGGCGGTGCAGAGCCAGTTGAAGACAAGATTGCCGGATGACAGGATATATGTGGGGCCTTCGGACTTCATCCCGTTTTTGGGGAACAGGAAATTGGCTTTCATCCGCATAGAAGGGAAGATGTTCGCGGACGTGCCCTTTGATTTGGAGATGAGGTTGAACGTGGATGACAAGGCGAACAGCGGCGGGACCACCATAGAGGCGATAAGGTGCTGCCAGCTTGCTCTTGACCGCGGGCTTGGTGGGGAAATCAATTCCGCCAGCGCGTACCTGATGAAGCACCCGCCCATTCAGTATAGCGATTCTGAAGCGAGGGACGCCATTAATGCGTTTATAGAAGGGAAGAGGAGAGATTGATGGGGGAGGGTCAGAATGACCGGTAAAAATGGGGCAATAGTTTCGCAACAGCGAAACTGTGCGCATTTTTCCAGCGGGAAAAATAGCGAGGGGCGCTCCCCTCCGCGTTTTTCCGTGGGGGACTCTGAGGCGCGGGATGCGGTTAATGCATTCATTGAGGGGAAGAGAAAAGACTAGGATGGATGCTTGGGATAGGGACGTTGATGATTAAATCTGGAGGAATGAGCAAAGGAGTTTCCTCTTCCCTGGGGAAATATCTGGGCTGGGTTCCGCTCAGCCCGAACCAGATTACTGTTTTTGCGGTGCTTGCTGCGCTGCTTGGCGCGGCACTATTCTATTTGGGGAATTATTGGTATGGGTTTGCCGCTTTTATCCTTGCATTCGCATTGGATGCGGTGGACGGAGCGGTGGCGCGGGCGAGGGGGGAAACGAGCAAGCTGGGCGGATTCCTGGACGGGGTTTCTGACAGATTGGTTGAGTTCTTTTTGCTGCTCTCGCTGTTGTTTGTGCCTTTGGGGATGCCGTGGGTGACGGATTCCTTCTGGATAATAGTAGTCCTATTCTTCGGGACGTGCATGACTTCGTTTGTGAAGGCGTACGCGAATTACCAGGGCGTTCTTACGAAAGAGGGGGCGGACAGGATGCCCGGCTTGTTGGAGAGGGGGGAGCGCGGGGCATTATTGATGGTTTTCGTGTTCCTGGTGCTCTATGGGTTCGCCTATGCGTGGGTCCTATTTGCATTAATTGCGCTGCTCTCAGTCCTTACCTTCCTGCAGAGGGTTGTGTTCGTGGTCAAATAGCTTCCTCTGCTTGACGGTTTCAAGGGTTTTCCAGCGCTCGCGTATGTACGGCTTGAGAAGCGCGGATGCGTGCCTGTCCCGCAGTGCAGAACGGGTTTTCTCGTCGCTGGGATACCCGCTGCCGAAGTCCATGGTGGAGGCGCGTATGTCAGCAACCCTCTTGTCGCGGAGGACTTTGGCGTATATGGAGGCGGCCGCGACTATGGGGTGCTTCTCGTCCGCCTTGTGTTCGGCTTCGAACCTTTTTACGCCAAATTTCTCCATCCTCTTGCGGAAGGTCCAGGAATATCGGTCCGGCATATCTATCATGGCGTCGCAGTCCCCTGTTTTTTTTATGAGGTCGGCCATAGCCCTCGCCTCTATGTCGTTGAGGGAGCCCTTCTTCATCATCTGGTTTAGGTCGGCGGCGCTCAACTCGGCCACCTTGAATGAGCAGAATTTCCTGAGCTCCACCAGCATTTCCTCCCTCTGCTTGGCGGTGAGCTGCTTGGAGTCCTTGGACGCATATTTCCTGAGCAGGCGGGAATCGTCCCTGTTGCAGGATGCGCAGCATACGACCAGCGGGCCTATCACGGAGCCTCTTCCGGTCTCGTCAAGGCCGGCGATGATGTTGCCCATGGGCTGGTGCATCCCGCTTAAGGTTTATAGGATTTGCTATTGCTCGCGCTGCGCCCGGAAAATAACAGAAAAAGGGGGATGGAAGGAAAAAATTCAGGACTGTGCCGCCATTGACTTTTTCTCGACGATGATGAAATCGCCGACCGCCAGGACGGAGTCGTAGGGGCAAAGGATGAAGCCATCCTCGTCCTTCATGGTCTCAAGGTTTGCCTTGTCCGGATTGGGATCAACGACAAGCTCCTCAATCTTCCCAGTTATCTCGTTGATATTCATATCCACGAGCTTCCCGAATTCCTCACCCTCGTTGGTAATGACTTTCTTTCCCGTGAGTTGCCTTGCGAGGCTGTACTTTGCCATTTGAACACCTGCGTGCTTCTTTATGATATAAAGATTTATAATCCTAATCAATTCCCTGATTCA
>JAGVON010000011.1 GCA_020052735.1 archaeon
CGATTATTTCCTTCTGGAGGGGGAGGGCGCCGGAAACGAGGTAGGGGCCGTCCATGGTGATTTGGATTTTTGGCGTGGATGTCTTATTGGGTGTTTTGGGTTTTGCCATGTGCTTCACCTTATGCCGGTATCAACATCCATGTCCAGGGTGGTGGTTTGGCCGGAGGAGATTGAAACCTGCTGGAGCGGGTAGTCCCCTATCCCTCCGGGGCGGATGGTCACGAAATACGTTCCGGGTGCAAGCTCGGCCCGATAATGGCCGCTGGCTGTTAGGGGAAATTGCTGGAGTATTGTTCTCTGGTCTTCCGCGTATATAACTACCGAACGGGAAGAATATGCTTGGTCTATCTGCTCATAGGTGAGCTGGCATGGCTCGACAGGGCAGAGGGGACCTATTGTGACCTCGCCCTCGACAAAGCCCTTTGCGCCCTGGGATGCGCATCCGAAAAGTAGGAGGGCAAGCAGGGCCAACGCGAATATCTTTTGCATGTGCTGGAATGCTTCGGCAGGTATTTTAATCTTGCACCCGGAAAGAAGAAGTTGGTGTATTTCTGAAGAAATTTCTTTTGGACAGGGCGCACTTCATAGCGGAATTGCTCATATCAATCATAATAATCGGGCTCCTTCTCCACTTCGCGGGATTTGAGGATTTCATCGGGTATGTGGAGAGCATAAATTTGTGGTGGCTCGCGCTCTCCGTGGTTTTGCTCATATTCATGTACTTCGGCATGGTGCTGAGGATACGGATAATGCTGGCGGAGATGGGCGTGAAGCTGGGCTGGATGGACGTGTTCAAGGCGAACCTCAGCGGCATGCTGGTCGCGGATTTGACGCCGGCGCGGAGCGGATACATAACAACTGCATTGGTGCTGAACAAGAAATACCATGTGCCTTCGGAAAAGGCGATGGTCTCCATACTCGGGCCGCAGATGTGCGACTTCATAGTGAAGGTGGGCGCCGGGGGGGTTGCGCTCTTCTACCTTTTGAGCGAGGTGCTGAAGACGGACAGCGGGTGGATAATGTACCTGGGCGTGTTCGGGATTTCGGCGATGCTGGCGATAATGGCGCTCCTTCTTTACTCAAAAAAGTTCCTCAAGCTGTTCTGCTTCATGGAGGGATGGCCGGTTATGGGCGAGGTGCTGGCGATGTTCCACAGGATGCAGAAGCATTCCGGCGTGGTGATAAAGAAGGCGCCGGAGATAATCGGGCTGCAGGCGGTCACCTGGTCGCTCAAGGCGTTCTCATGGTGGGCGGCTGCGGAGAGCGTGGGCATACACATAGATTTCCCAATCCACGGGGTGCTGTTCTTCTATTTCTTCCAGCCGCTGATTACGATGCTGGAATTCATCCCCACCCCTACGCTTGCCGGGATGGGGTTGAGCGAGACCGGCGGGGCCCTTGTGCTGGGATTGATGGGCGTGCCCGTGGCGCAGGCGACGGCGTTCATGCTAGTGGTGAGGTTCAAGACTTTCGCGGTGAATATCCCGGGATACAAGTATGCGATGGATGCGCTGAAGGGATTTGGGAAAAAGGAAGGCGGCGCCGGGAAGTATAGGTATGTGCGGGGCGGGAAAAGATAGGCCGGAGCAGGAGCTGATTTTCTCAAAGCCGGAGCAGGAAAGTGGTCCGGTATAGGCGCTTGCCCTGCTTGAGCCCGTGGAGGGTCCTTGAGATTACTACCTTCATGCCTAATTCGCGGAGAAGGGCGACCACCGCCTTGGAATTTCCAACGTACAAATCCTTGCCCTCCTTCTTCTGCTCTGTCTTGGAGATGAACGTGGCCTTGGAGAGCTCGGAGGTGAGGAGTTTTTCGTATTTTGCTATTCTTTCCGGCCTTCCCCTGAGCTGGATTATGGCCTCAAAATAGCCCGAGGACCTGCGGGAGCAGTCCGGGCAGAGGTTCTTCAGCGGCTTGAAATCAATCGTGCGGCCTACCTGCATGAGGTTGTTGTCCTTGTTTATGAAAAAGGTGGCTTTTTCGGTATGGGGGTCGTACTCCATCTTCTCTATGTTTCCCTTGCATTTCCTGCGAAGGAGCTTCTCTATGATGGGGATGTCCAATTTTATCCAGTCGCGTGCGACGCGCATCCTGCCGCACTTGGGGCACAGCTCAATGGAGAACTCCTTGGGGCATTCCAGCTTGAACGGTGCGCAGTCTATGCAGAAGGGGCCCATGAACTGGGCCTTTTCGTTCGTGGCGCCGCATCTCGGGCAGACTAGGTCGTGCATATGATGGATAATACGCCGGGGGCATTTATATTTGTGGCGGCTACCTTTGCCTCATGTGCGGAACTCTGCGCCCTGCGGGCGAAGAAGTGCCCCTTTCGGGCGGTTTCACCGTTTCGCCATCCAAAATCTTGTCCCTGTTCCTGTGGCGCTCCTGCTGGAGGTAGAGCTTTACCACCCTTTGGTAGGATGCGCGCCTTGGAAGGCTATCCATGACTTTTTTCGCTACGTCTGCTGGAAGGGACATTTTTGGGATGCTTGGGTCGGTTATAACCTTAGCCCCCATCTTACGGACTTCACTCGCTTTTTGCAGTACTGCGTCCGAGCAACCGCTTCCGTCCAGCTCAGTAAAATGGATATGGCCGCCCCACTCATACCACATGCGGCCTGCATTCTTGCCTCTCTCATCCCAGCCAGAGGAATAGAGAACATCCATCGCCTGCATCATTGCATTTTCTATTGCCTTGCGGCTTTCGGGCAGCACCGCTTCCCTGAGCTTGGATGCAAGAAAAGGCAGGTCGCCGCAGTAACCGAGGGCTTCCACTGCCTCTGAAAATTTCCCTTCCGGCAGATTGCCGAGCCGGTTGAGGGCAGCTATGGCGGCATCTCTTGCCGCGGGAGGGGTGCATTCCGTAGCCATCGCAAGTAGCGAAGCGTCGTTTGCGTCGGCTTCCAATTTTGAGATTATCCTTTTCAGCATTGCATCGCGTGCTTCCATCACCTTGGGGGATAATGGTTCCTTGGACCCCATCCTGGCAAGATGAAGCGCAGGAGCGAGATCGCCCCTGATAGCAAACCGCTCAAAAATGCCAAACATTTCTATGAGCGCATCATCGCATGCGTCCTTTACTTTTTCGGAATCGGTTCTGTTCCTTAGCCCAAAAATTTCGGCGAAATCATCTAAAAATCCGACTACTGCAACGTATGTGCTTTCCGGGAGGCCGTTCATCTTCGCCAGGGTTTTGGCATCTTTCCTTGAACCATGGGCCGAAACAAAGCCGGGTATGGCCCCATTCAGCGCTTCTTCTATTTTAGCCATCAGTGCCGCTTTATCAATGCCATCAAAAAAAACCTCGCCTTTAACCTCAAGATAGAGCTCGGCCAGGATGTGTGCCCCGCCAGCCCTGGAGAGCATGGCAAATACCCTATCTATTACAAACCATGATTTATCCAGCCCTGTTTGTTCTTCGCCCATAAAACATACCCCACCATATGTTAGCATGGATTACATTAAAAATGGTGCAGGAATGAAGTAAGCGATGGGCGGAAAGGATTTGGCAGACGGCCCGTTGCAGGGAAGCGGCCGCGGAAGAGGGTCGGGGGGCAAACCGGCGGAAAAGGAAAGGATGTTCCGGTTCCTCAGGGAGGCCTCTTTCCTGAAAACGGAAAGGGTGGAGAAGGCGCTGCGGCGGGTGGACAGGGGCTTCTTCGTGCCAGCGGGCGAGAGGGGCTTTGCATATTATGATACTGCGATTCCGATTGGGCACGGGCAGACGATTTCCGCGCCCGCGGTGGTTGCGTTCATGCTGGAGGCGCTGGATGTGAGGGAGGGGATGTGCGTCCTGGAGGTGGGGACGGGGAGCGGGTATGATTGCGCATTGCTTTCGGTGCTTGTTGGGGCTTCGGGAAAAGTGGTGAGCGTGGAGAGGGTCCCGGAGCTGGCTGCCCTTGCGCGGGAGAACATTGCTTCCGCCGGGGTTAGCTTGGACAATATAGAGATTATAGTGGGGGACGGGAGCGAAGGGTATGCGCCGGATGCGCCTTATGACAGGATAATTGTTACGGCGGCGCTTCCTTCTTTGGATTTGAACCATCCCCTGGTTGCGCAGCTGAAGAAGGATGGGAAACTGGTCGCGCCCGTGGGCGAATATGTGCAGGATTTGGTGCTGTTTGGGAAAGGGAAGATGCAGAAGATATTGCCGGTGATGTTTGTTCCTCTTGTTGGAAAATATGGGTTCGGGGAAAGGTGAATGGGGATGAAAAGGATGCGTTTGGAGATTTTTGCGCTGGCGCTTGCCGTACTGCTCATAAGCGGATGTGCGCAGCAGGGGAATGGAGATGTGGCTGCGGGGCAGGGCGGAACAGGAAGCGGTGCTGTGCAGGAATGGACTGGAAACGGGGGGCAGGAAGGGGCTCCGGCTGGAAATGTAGGCGCGGGAACATCGCAAGCAGGAAGCAGAACCTTCTATATGGGAATCGTGCCCACGCCGAAGAGCATTCCAAATACGACGTTTGATGATATTGTTGCGGCTTATTCCGAGGCGGGGGATATTTCAGAAATTTCAATGGTCTGGGTGGAGCCGTCCGGGATTGGGGAATATGAAAAGCTGAAGCAGGGCAGGGTTATTGAAGCGGTGCGGGTGTATGGGCTCAAGCCGGTGGTGACGCTGAATTTTGCCACAATAAAGGAGGTGCCCGGGGAAGGGCTGCGGTACGTGGTGGATGCGCCGGCGGGAGTGAATGCGAATCTATCGGACCCGGGGTTCAGGGCCAGATGGGTGGAGGAGGCGAGGAATATTGCAACGGATTTCAAGCCGGAGTATTTCTCGCTGGGGAATGAAATAAATGATTATTTCTATCTGCATCCGGAGGAGCTGGATGCGTATGTGGGCATGTATGATGAGGCGTATGCGGCGGTGAAGGAGGTTTCCCCGAATACCAAAGTGTTTGTGGTGTTTTCCCTGAACCATATGAGGGAGAACGAGCAGTATGCTATGGTTGAGCGGTTCAATGGGAGGAGCGACCTGATTGGATTCACCACTTATCCGTGGGAGGGGTATGGGGATCCGGAGGATATTCCCGCGGACTACTATTCAAAATTAGAGGAGTATACGGACAAGCCGATTGCATTTACGGAAATAGGGTGGCCGTCCTCCGGGGCATCTGGCACTGGAAACGGAGAAGCGGAGCAGGCGAGGTTCCTCACCAGGTTCGTGGAATTGACGGGCGGGATGGACGTGGAGATGGTGAACTGGCTGTTCCTGCACGAGGTGGAGGTGGGCGGGATTGCCGGGGCGGTTTCCAGCCCGGAGGTCGGGACCATTGCGCTGAAGAGGGCGGATGGAAGCAGGAAAGAGGTGTATGCGGAGTGGGTGGCGCTGCATAATATGGCTATTGGCAGGGCTTGGGCGGGAGATTGACAAGGCACGGGCAGAGTAGAATAGGTTTTAAAAATGCTGAATAGGAAACTCCTGCCTATGGATAACGGGGCGGGCAGGCACACCCAGATGGAGAAGGCGGTGGGGCTCACCAAATATTTCGTTTCCCTTCCGCGCGCGAGGGTGCTCGCGGCGTCCATGCTTGTTGTCGCGATAGTGTTCGGGATTGCGCTTGCCGCGCTGGCCCCTGACAACCTATTTGAGGCGGGGCTCACCTCGTTCTATGTGTTGGCGGTGCCCGGTTTTATTTCCATCATCATGGGCAAGGCGCTGATGATGAAGGTGCCGATAAGGAGGATTACCGCGGTGGCGCTGATTGGCGAGGTGATTTATGCGCTCACTTACCTGGCTGCAATCTCGCTGCCGGTGTTTGGCATCCCCCTCGGGCTGGAGATAGTGTTCCTGGGGAGCGCGTTCGTCCTCCTCTTATGGTATATTATTGGCAGGATAGTGTTCGTGCTGAAATGGAGGTCGCTCATATTTGCATTCTTGCAGCTGCTGTTCTATGCGTTCTTCCTGATAACGAATGGATTGCTCCCGTTTGAGGGGAGCACGGAGAGCGTGCTGATTAAGTTCTATGCGGCTTCGCTCATACTCCTGGGGGCGCTCTTCCTTTTCTTCTGGATAATAAACGCGCCCATGAAGAGGACCTTCGGGGTGGCGAGCACGGACGCGGTGTCCATGTTCTTCGGCCAGTGGTTCTACGACGCAAGGGACATGGAGAAGGCGTTCAGGAAGGTTGGGGAGGACGTGCAGACATATTTGTCTGTGTTTTTATTTAGGAAAAAAGGTAAGGAAATAGCATTTGTAGTGCCTTACATACATTTCGGGCCCTTTGGGGAACTGGGGGGCAGCAACTTTTCCTATTTGATTGCGAAGGCACTGGGGGGCGATGGGAAGCAGGTGTTTGTTTTCCACGGGCTGGCCACGCATGACATCAATCCGGTGTCTGTTACGGAACTGAAGAAGGTCACGGACAAGTGCAGGGAGGTCATTGAGGGCGCGGAATACCGGGATGCGAAGGTTGCGCTTGTGGAGGGGAAGGAGGGCGAGTGCAGGGCGGAGTGCCTCAGGATTGGGGATGCGGCTTTCATTGGATTGACGAGGGCGCCGGAAACGTGCGAGGATTTCTCGCTGGGGATGGGGATTGCGCTCACTTCCGAGGCGGAGAAAAGGGTCCGGGTGGCGGCTCTTGCGGATGAGCACAATTCGGAAACGGGAGAAATACAGTATGTGGAGCCGGGGACGCCTTTTGGGTTCAGGTATATGGAAGCGGTGGGGAAGGCGTGCGGGGCGAAGGTAAAAGAGGGCAAATTAAGGGTTGGGGCCGCGGAAGGGGAGATTTCCGTTGAGACAATCGGGCCGGCGGGCATAAAGGTGGCGGTGTTTGATACGGAGCCTAAGTATGTGATAATATTGGCTGATGCGAACGGGGTTATCCCGGCGTTCAGGGAAAGGATAATGCGGGAAATAGAGGGGATGTTTGCGGAAAGGAAATGGGGAAAGGTTTTGCCCGCGATTTATACCACGGATACGCATAAGGTGAATACTGTGAGGGGGGTTGTGAATCCCCTCAAGGAAGATGAGAGGATTATGGGGAAGATAAGGGAGCTGGTTGCGGCTGCGTATGAGGATATTGGCGACGCGCAGTTTTATGGGGAGAGGACGCTTGTGGGCATAAAGGCATTGGGTGCGAAGCAGGCGATAGGGATTGTGAGCACGGTGAGTGCGATTGTTGCGGTGGCGAGGATTGCCGCGCCCCTTATAATATTTGGCGGGATAATAACGGTGCTTTGGGTAATTTCCAAAATCTAGGTGGAAAATATGGATGTGCAGGGAAAGGTCGGGCTTGCGAAGAGGACGCCAACTACGGAAATTGTCACGGAAGAGGAGCTGAAGAACCTGTTTGAGACTAAGGCGCACCCGAAGCACTATATTGGATTTGAGATTTCTGGGTATGTGCACCTGGGGACCGGGCTGCTCACCACGCTGAAGATTAGGGATTTGATGGAGGCGGGGGTGAAGCCCTGCATATTCCTGGCGGATTACCATGCGTGGATAAACGGAAAGATGGGCGGGGACCTTGAGGCAATAAGGAAAATAGCCGCGGGATATTTCAAGCATGCGTTCGTTGCGCTGGGGCTTCCGGAAGGGAAAGTGGATTACGTGCTGGGGAGCAAAATCTACGACGATGAGTACTGGAAGATGGTCTTGGACATAATGAGGAATACCACTACTAATAGGATGATGAGATGCGTGACGATAATGGGGAGGAAGGAGACGGACACCCTGAGCAGCGCCGCGATGCTCTACCCCGCGATGCAGGCGGCGGACATATTCAAATTGGGCGTGGACATTGCGCACGCGGGCATGGACCAGAGGAAGGTGCACATGCTCGCACGGGAAATAGCGGGGAAGGTCGGGCATGAGAAACCCATTGCGCTGCATACGGGATTGCTGGCGGGATTGCAGAGCTCAACCAGGATGAACCCCACGGAAGATGAGATTATAGACGCGAAGATGAGCAAGAGCGTCCCGGATTCCGCAATATTCATACATGAGAGCGAGGAGGAAATTAAGAGGAAAATTGCAAAGGCGAATTGTGCGCCTAAAATGGTGGATGGGAACCCCATGATCCAGTATGCGGAGATGCTGGTTTTGAGGGATGGTGCGCTCAAGATAGAGAGGCCCGCGAAATTCGGCGGGGATTTGGAGATTGCGGATTCTGCGCAGCTCAGGAAGGAGTATTCGGAAGGGAAATTGCATCCGATGGATTTGAAGAACGCGGTTGCGCGTGAATTGTGCGAGATGCTTGCGCCTGCGAGGGAGTATTTTGCGAAGCATGAGGAATATCTTAAGGAAATGGAGAAGATAAAGGTGACGCGTTAGCGCGGGACGTTGGATTCCGCAGAATCCGACGGCCTGTTCCCGAAGGGAACATGGACATTGCGCCCTGGAATCAGAGGACTTCCTCTGCGACGTAAGTGGCGATGGATTTCACCTGCGCCTCCTTTTTCTTTACTGCTGTTGTGACTTCGGTGTGGGAAAGGGCGCGCGTGCCCCTTATGCCGCAGGCATTGTTTGTGCCGATGGCGACTCCGGCGATGGGAACTTCCAGTTCGTTTGCGAGGGTGACCTCGTAGGCGGCGGTCATATTCACCAGATTGGCGCCCATCTGCTTCAGGACGCGGATTTCGGCCGCGGTTTCAAAGCGGGGGCCGCGGGTGGTGGCGATTATGCCCCCTTTCTTGAGCTGCACGCGGGCGGAGTATGCGCCTTCCCGCACGAGGTCACAGAGCCCCTTGTCAAACGGGCGGGAGACGTCAGCGTGCCTGATGCCTGACTCAAAAGAATCATAAAAGGAAATGGGAGTGAAGAGCCCGATGAAGTCCTGGAGCAGGACCAGGTCAACCGGCTTATATTTGGATATTATGCCCGCGGTGTAGAATGCGAGGATTGCCGTGGCGCCCTCCTCCTCAAGCGCCCAGATATTGGCTTTGTAATTGACCTTGTGCGCCGGGATGGAGTGGTCGGGCCTGTGGCGGGGGATGAAAAGGACGTCCTCGCCGCCCAGCTTGAGCGAGTAGAGCGAGGCCTTCCCGTAGGGAGTATTCACGTGGCGCTCCTTCATTCTGCCCATATTGTACAGGCCGCTGCCTGAGATTATGCCAAGCATAACAGAGGAAAGAGAAAACAAGGTTTAAAAACTAATCCATAAATAAGAATTACACTCTTTCTCGCGTTTATACGCGGAGTGAGAGAGATATTAAGCTAAAAAATTTGAGGTGTAGATATGGCAAAGAAAGAACACTTGAACGTAGTGTTTATCGGGCACGTTGACTCCGGTAAGTCAACGTCTGTGGGTAGGGTGCTTTACGACACCGGCGCACTTCCGGAGAACGTGATGAGGAAGCTCAAGGAGGAGGCAGAGAGGCTCGGAAAGGCGACTTTTGAATACGCATTCGTCATGGACACCCTCAAAGAGGAGAGGGAAAGGGGCGTGACGATAGAGGTTTCGCACAAGGAGTTTGAAACGGCGAAATACCACTGCACAATCATAGACGCGCCGGGGCACAGGGACTTCATCAAGAACATGATTACCGGGGCGAGCCAGGCGGACGGTGCTGTCCTCGTGATTTCGGTGAAGGATGGCGTGCAGCCGCAGACCAAGGAGCACGCGTTCCTCGCAAAGGTCCTGGGAATGAACCAGATGATAGTCAACATGAACAAGATGGACGCGGTGAACTACGACCAGGCCGCTTTTGACAAGGTGAAGGTGGAGGTAACCAAGCTCCTCGCTGGGATGGGATGGAAGATGGACAAGGTCCACTTCGTGCCCACCTCGGCATACCTCGGCGACAACATCGCGAAGAAATCCACCAACATGGCGTGGTACACGGGCCCGACGCTGCTGGAGCTGATTGACACTTTCGTCCCGCCAGCGAAGCCGACGGACAAGCCTCTCAGGCTGCCGGTCCAGGATGTCTACACCATCACAGGGCACGGCACGGTGCCGGTCGGGAGGGTGGAGACGGGAATCCTGAAGCAGAACATGGCGATTGTCTTCATGCCCTCGGGAGCGAAGGGGGAAGTGAAGAAGATTGAGATGCACCACCAGGAGATGGAGGAGGCGGTGCCCGGCGACAACGTCGGATTCAACGTGAAGGGCGTGGACAAGAAGGACATTAAGAGGGGTGATGTCATCGGCCCGGCGGACAAGCCGCCAACTGTGGCTGAGGAGTTCACCGCGCAGATCGTCGTCCTTAATCATCCCACGGCGATTTCAATAGGATACACCCCGGTGCTCCACATCCACACGGCGCAGTTCGCCGCGAGGGTTACGGAAATAGTGGAGAAGAAGGACCCGAAGACGGGCCTTACGCAGCAGAAGAACCCGGACTTCATCAAGACCGGCGACGTGGCGGTCATAAAGATGAAGCCACTTAAGCCTGTATGCATTGAGAAGTTCAGCGAGTTCCCGCCGCTGGGAAGGTTCGCAATCAGGGACATGGGCCAGACGGTCGCCGCGGGCGTGGTGCTGGACGTGGTCCCGAGAAAGCAGCAGTGAAGGCAGATTTGATGACGAAGGCAAAGATTACGCTGAAGAGCGAGAAGCCGTCCGACCTACAGCTCGTGGTGACGCAGATAAAGGAACTGTCCGCGGCGCTGAACATGAAGGTCGTGGGGCCGGTCCCGATGCCGCGCAGGAGGTTGAACATCTCCTGCAGGAGGACTCCCTGCGGGGACGGGTCGGACACCTATGAGCACTGGGAAAAGAGGATTTCTAAGCGGCTCATAGAGGTGGACGGGGACGAGAAGACGATAAGGCAGCTCCTCCGCATCAAGATTCCGGACTCTGTTTTCGTCAAGATTTCGCTGGTGAGCTGAAAGCCCATCCTTCCAACTTATCTTAGTTTTCCTTCATACTAGTGGCAGTGATGCGCATGGAATTCAGGTTTCTTGCGGACGAGATGCTGAAGAAGACGGCAAAATGGCTGCGGCTGCTTGGATATGACACGGAATTCTTTGAGGGAAACGATACCGCGGTGCTTGAGGAAGCGAAGAGGAGCGGCAGGATTCTTTTGACAAAGGATGTGGAGCTTGCGGGGAGGGCGGAGAAGGCCGGCGTGCCCTTCCTGTTTTTGAAGCAGGAGAGATTGGA
>JAGVON010000091.1 GCA_020052735.1 archaeon
CCGGACATGGTGAAGAAGATAGTGCGCGCGGTCATAATCCGCCAGAGGAAGGAGTTCCGCAGGCCCAACGGGCTGCGCATATCCTTTGAGGACAACGCGGCGGTTCTCATAACCGAGGACGGGCTCCCCGTAGGGACGGAAATCAAGGGAGTGGTCGCCAAGGAAGTGGCGGAAAGGTATCCGAAGGTCGCGGCGATTTCGCCCGGCGTCGTATGATCATAATTGATGGTGCATCCACATGAAGAGACGAAGGGAAAGGAGAAAGGTTTTCCACGGGAAAATCCACACTAAGAAAAGCACGCTGCACGTGCACCTGTCCAAGGGCCTGAAGGCCAAGGCAGGCGCCAAGGCGCGCTCCGCCCTCGTGAACAAGGGCGACACCGTGAAGGTAATGCGCGGGGACGAGAAGGGCAAGAGCGCGAAGGTTTCGCGCGTAAGCGTGCTGAAGGGCAAGGTCTACCTTGAGGGCGTAACGAGGCGCAACAGGCGCGGCGTGGAATCCCTCATCGCGTTTGAGCCCTCCAACCTCATGCTCATGGAAATGAAGGAGACCCCGTTCAGGAAGGGGAATTTGAAGGGTGCTTAGGATGGCTAAAAGGGGAAGAAGCAACCATATGAAAAGGCTCGCGGCTCCGAAGGCGGTGCCGATACACAACAAGAAGGCGCACACGTGGATGGCGAAGGCGAGGCCGGGCCCCCACAGCACGCGCATGGCGATTCCGCTGTCCGTCCTGCTCAGGGACGTGCTCGGGCTCGCGGACACCCTCTTTGAGGTGAAGAAGGTGCTCAACGCGCGCCGCGTCCTGGTTGACGGCGCCGCACGCACGGAGCCCTCGTTCCCGGTCGGGCTGATGGACATAATCTCCATCCCGGACATGAAGCTCCACTACCGCATGACAATCGTGCGCGGCAAGCTTGAGCCGCACAAGATAGATGAGAAGGACTCCATCCACAAGATGCTCAAGGTCGTCGGCAAGAACACTCTCCCGGGCGGAAAGGCGAACGTCCTCTTCCACGACGGGAGGAACCTCCCCGGCGACACCCACATGAAGATGGGCGACACCGTGCTGCTCTCGCTAAAGGACCACAAGGTTGAGAAGCTCCTCAAGAGGGGAGTGGGCGCGAAGTGCCTGGTGGTGAGCGGAAAGCACGCAGGCATAGAGGCGAAGATTGAGAAGTTCTTTGAGGGGAAGGAAGGGAGGCCCACCGAGGTCCTCGTGAAGACGCCGCAAGGCGAAGTCCGCACTCTGCTGGACTACCTTTTCGTAGTGGGTGAGGCCTGATGGAAACCAACAACCCGATGCGTGCAATCGCAGTGGAAAAAGTCACCGCCAACATAGGCATAGGCGCGAGCGGCGAACGCCTGGACAACGCGAAGGAGCTCCTTGCGAAGCTCGCGGGCGCCAAGGTCGTGCTCACGCGCGCGAAGAAGAGGAACCCCACGTTCAAGCTCAGGGTGGGCCTGGAAATCGGCGTGAAGACCACGCTCAGGGGCAAGCCCGCGCTCTCCTTCCTGGAGAAGGCGCTCGCGGCGAAGAAGAAGACGCTGCACGAAAGCAACTTTGACGCGTACGGAAACTTCGCGTTCGGCATCCACGAGTACATAGACTTCCCGGGCGCCAAATACGACCCCAATCTGGGGATGATGGGCCTGGACGTCTGCGTCACGCTCAAGAGGCGCGGCAAGCGCGTAAGCGAGAGGCGCATAAAGCGCTCCAAGGTGGGCAAGGCCCACCGTGTCTCCAAGGAGGAGGGAATTGAGTTCGCTAAATCCGAGCTCGGCATAAAGGTTGAGTGATTTGATGGCAGTTCCTGCTGATGAGAGATTCAAGGGGAAGGGAAAGCGCAAATGCAGGCTGTGCGGGACGTCCCGCGGCCTCATACGGAAATACGGGCTCTGCATATGCAGAAGGTGCTTCCGCGAAGCGGGCGAATCCATCGGGTTCAGGAAATACTGAGGTGTGATGATGGCAATTGACCTTTTGGCAGACGCGCTCAACACGATAAAGACGCACGAGATAAAGGGTGAGAAGAAATGCGAAGTGCGTGCGTCCAGGATAGTTGGCGAGGTCTTCCGCATACTCAAGGAGAAGGGATACATACAGTCGTACGACTTCGTGGACGACGGCATGGGCGGGTTCTTTGACGTCCTGCTCTCCGGCACCATAAACGACTGCGGCGTCATCAAGCCCCGCTTCCCCGTGAAGAGGAGCGACTGGGCGAAGATGGAGGAGAGGTTCATCCCCGGCGTCGGGGTAGGCCTGCTCGTGGTCTCCACGCCCAAGGGCATAATGACCAACGTGGACGCACATGAGAAGCAGATGGGCGGAAGGCTCATCGCCTTCGTCTATTAGGTGTTTGAAATGATAGAAGTGAAGATTCCGGAAGGCGTGGATTTCTCCGTCGCATTGAACGTGCTCAAGGCAAAGGGGAAGATGGGCGAAGTGATGCGCGAGTTCAGGGGCGCACCGCTCTCCTTCTCGCTGGAGGGCAAGGTGCTCAAGGTCACATCGCCGGACAAGGCGGTTGAGGGCACCGCGGCCTCGCATGCCAGCATAATGTGCCAGGGCGTCCTGAACGGCTTTGAGAAGAAGATGGTGATACGCTTCGCGCACTTCCCGGTGAGCCTTGAAGTGAAGGGCGACACGCTCAACATAAAGAACTTCCTCGGGGAGAAGAAGCCCCGCAGGGCGAAGATCATAGGAAAGGTGAAGATAGAGGTGAAGGGCCAGGACGTGCGCGTGCACGGCCCTGACAAGGAGGCCGTAGGCCAGACCGCAGCGAACATACGCACCGCCACCCGCATAAGGGACAAGGACGGCCGCGTGTTCCAGGACGGCATCTACATCGTAGGGTGAATGAAATGGTGACAAAGAAAACCCATCCATATTTCAACGTCCCCAATTACCGTGGGAAGCACGGCAAGATGAGGGTGAAGAACAGGTGGAGGAAGCAGAAGGGCGTAGACAACAAGAAGAAGAAACGCATAGCTGCCCACGGCGCGTCCCCCAGGGTTGGGTACGGCAACGCCCCGTCCGTCCGTGGCAAGCACCCTTCAGGCCTGCTTGAGACCACGGTGCACAGGCCCGAGGACCTCGCGCAGGCGGCGGGCAAGCTTGCGGTCATTTCGTCCACCGTAGGGAAGAGGAAGAGGCTCCTCATACAGGCTAAGGCCAAGGAGCTTGGCATCCGGACAAAAGGGAGGGTGGCATCATGAGCGCAACAACGGTCAAGAGGCTGGCGGCGGACATTCTCGGCGTCGGCGTCAACAGGGTAAGGCTTGACAAGGACAACCTGGGCAAGGTGGAGGAGGCGCTCACGCGCGCGGACGTCCGCGGCCTCATTGACGAGGGCGTGGTCTATGCAATTCCGAAGAAGGCCGGCCACAGGACGCAGGAGAAGCCGAGGCAGAGGCGCGGAAGGCGCAAGGGGAACAAGAAGGCGCGCACCGGCGGCAAGTCCGCCTGGATGGTGCGCATACGCTCCCAGCGCGCATACCTGGAGACGCTGCTCGGAAGCGGCGAGCTCCCCAAGGCGCACAAGCGCACCATATATCTAAAGATAAAGGGCGGCGCCTTCAAGGGCAAGGCCGCTATGAGGGCATACCTCGCCGAGAACAGGATGCTCAAGCCAAAGGAGTGATGATGAACTATGTCAAGGGCAAAGGGTCCGAAATACGAGTCGCCTTTCAGGAGAAGGCGCGAAAACGTGACGAACTACGCGAGGCGGCTCGCGCTCGTTAAGGGAGGCCTCCCCAGGATGGTAATCCGCAAAGGGAGCACCACCCTCACCGTGCAGTTCGTGGAATACACGCCCACTGGCGACAAGGTGCTCGCAGGCACCACGTCCGCTTCCCTCGGCAAATTCAAGTGGGCGCCCCGCGCGAACGTCCCGACCGCCTACCTCACCGGCCTCTACGCAGGCAAGCTGGCGAAGAAGAACGGCGTGAAGGAGTTCGTGCTTGACACCGGGCTTTACTCCCCTGTGAAGGGCTCCATCCTTTTCGCGGCGCAGAAGGGCGCGATGGACGCCGGGCTCAAGAGCCCGCACGGCGAGGGGCTCGTTGACGAGGCCCGCATCTCCGGCGCCCACATAGAGGCGTACGCGAAATCCCTGGACAAGGGCGAATACACAAAGAAATTCTCAAGCTACCTGAAGGACGGCTTCAAGCCGGAGGACTTCACTTCCCGCTTCAAGGGCGCGAAGGAGGCAATCCTGAAGGAGGCATGATACTATGGCAAAAGGAAGAAGGGGAAAGAGCAGCACGAACAAGAAGGAGGACGTCATACAGCTTGACCTGGCCTCCTGGGTTCCGCGCACGTCCATCGGCAAGAGGGTGAAGGCGGGCGAGATATCCAGCATTGACCAGATACTGGAGGACGGCACGCTCATACTTGAGCCGCAGATAGTTGATATCCTGCTTCCGGAACTGGAGGCGGAAACCCTCTCCATAAGCCCGACTCAGAGGTCCACGGACTCCGGAAGGAAGATGCAGTTCCGCGCAGTCCTCGTGCTCGGCGACAGGAAGGGCCACGTCGGCATCGGCGTGGGCAAGTGCGAGGAAGTGAAGCCCGCGATTGAATACGCGATGAGGGACGCGCGCAAAAACATAGTCAAGGTGACCATGGGATGCGGGAGCTGGGAGTGCAAGTGCGGCACTCCGCACTCCGTGCCCCAGAGGCTGGTCGGCAAGTACGGCGCGACCATAATCACCCTCAAGCCGGCCCCCAAGGGGCTGGGGATAGCGGCCAACAGCGTCGTGAGGAAGGTGCTCGCAATGGCGGGCCTGAAGGATGTCTGGAGCTCAGCATTGGGTTCCACCTCCAACGTGTACAACACCTCCATGGCGACGGTGAAGGCGCTTGACTCCATAAACAGGAAGAAGCCGCAACCCGGTGAAACCATATGAAGTTCGCTATAGTCAGGGTAAGGGGAAGGAGGAACATGACCCCCAAGATAGGGCACACGCTGGAGATGCTCAGCCTGCACCGCACGAACCAGTGCGTGGTGATGGAGGACTCTCCGTCCACCCGCGGCATGCTGCAGCTCTGCAAGGACTACGTCGCCTTCGGCCCGATAAAGGAGGAGACGCTGGCGGCGCTCCTCACGAAGAGGGGCGAGAAGGGCGGCAGGATGCTCTCCGAGGTCATGGAGGGCGCGGAGATATCCGAGGCCGCGAAGAAGATAATGCACGGCGAGAAGGTTGAGAACTTCTCCGACCGCGTATTCCGGCTCCACCCCCCGCGCAAGGGCTTCACGGACATAAAGAGGCCGGTGGCGCAGGGCGGAGACCTGGGCTTCCGCGAGGACATGGATTCGCTCGTGAAGAGGATGATGTGAGGTTTTTCATATGCCAAGGAGACAAGCTAAAAGGAAAGTGAAGATGAGGGGCTCCCGCTTCCACGGGTTCGGCAACGTAAAGAACAAGAGGGGCTCGGGCTGCCGCGGCGGCGTCGGGAACGCCGGCCTGCACAAGCACAAGTTCTCCTGGGTGACCAGGTACGACCCTGACTACGGCCGCGTGATGGGATTCGTCCCGCGCACCGGCGTTGACGTCCCGTGCATAAACATCTACGAGATAAACGCGATGGCGGAGATGGGCAAGCTGCAATCCTCGGGCGGGAAGATGTCCTTTGAGTTCAAGGGCAAAATCCTCGGCTCCGGCGAGGTGCGCCACCCCATAACGTTAAAAGCGTTATCCTGGAGCAAGATAGCCGAGAAGAAGATTAAGGCCGCCGGGGGCGACCTTTCCAAGCTAGAGTGAATCTAATGGGCGCGATACTTGATTTCTTCCACGGGCTGTCCAGCTATCTCCCTGAGATAAAGGCACCCACGCGGGTCCCCAGCGTCAAGGAACGCTTCATGTGGACCGGGCTCGCGCTCCTGCTCTTCTTCGTGATGTACAACACCACCGTCTTAGGTGTAGTGCACCAGGCCGCGGGTTTTGACTTCCTGCAGATGATTACCGCTTCCAAGATGGGCTCCCTGCTCACCACATCCATCGGCCCCATAGTGTTAGCGTCCATTTTCCTCCAGCTCTTCTCCGGCGCAGGCCTCATACCCCTGGACCCGAAGAACCCCGAGCAGAGGCAGAAGTTCCAGGAGGTCCAGAAGGTACTCGCGCTCATAATCGCCCTCGTTGAGGCAACCATATTCGTCACAAACGGCAGCATGCGCCTCGTTGACACCCCTCTCATGGACCCGTCTTTCATGGTGGTGCTCGTAATCATACAAATAGCGCTCGGCTCCGCAATCGTCCTTTACCTTGATGAGATAGTGACGAAATACGGAATCGGCTCGGGCATCTCCCTTTTCATAGCCGCGGGGGTTTCCTTTTCCGTGGTCGCCGGCGCCCTCACGCTCCTCGTGGGCGAAGGGGGCGTAACCAGCGTCGTCGCCGGAGGGGGCGCGGAAGCCATACCCAACGCCCTCCTCGTGCTCCTGCCGCTCATCTTCACCGTCATAGTGTTCGCCACAGTATGCTATTGCGAAGGGGTGAAGGTGGAAATACCGCTCGCATACCAGCAGGCGCGCGGAATCGCGCCCAAGCTCCCCCTGAACCTCTTTTACCTGTCCAACATACCCGTCATATTCGCCTCCGCGCTCCTGCTCAACGTGCAGCTCTTCTCCGCGGGGCTCGCGGGCGCAACCCTTGACATCGGCGGCGTCAACGTCGTCCAGTACATCGCGTTCGTTGATTCCAGCGGCCAGCTCCGCGACGGGCTCCTTTACATGTTCAGCCCGCTCTACGGCGGAAACACGCTGGCGCACATAAGCTTCCTCACAACCGGCGTAACCCCAATCTTCCACATCCCCGAGTGGGTGCACGCCATAACATATGTATTGTTCCTCTCGCTCGTATCCGTGCTCTTCGGCATATTCTGGGCAGAGACGTCCGGCATGGACACGAAGGGGATGACCAACCAGCTGATGGAATCCGGCATGCAGGTGCCCGGCTTCAGGCGCGACCCGCGCATCCTTGAGAAGGTCCTGGAAAAATACATCCCGCCCCTCATAATAATGGGTTCCTTCCTTGTGGGGATGGTGGCGGGGCTCGCCGACCTCACAGGCGCTTTGGGCACCGGTACGGGCATCCTGCTTGCCGTCGGCATTTTCTACCGCACATATGTGCAGATGAAACGGCAGAAGCTGCTGGATGCGGTCCCCTTCCTTGGGGATTTGTCGGGTTGATGATATGATGATAGTGATGGGGCTTCCAGGCGCGGGTAAATCCTCGGTGCTCGCGGGCGCAGAGGGGACGGGCTACACGCTCCTCAACTACGGCACCCTCATGTTTGAAATCGCCTCGAAGGAGTTCGGCCTCTCCCACAGGGACGAGATGCGCACCCTCCCGGTCGCGAAGCAGAAGAAGGTGCAGGAAGCCGTCGCCAACCTCCTTTCCAGGGAGAAGGGGAAAGTGATCCTGGACACCCACTGCTCCATACGCACCCCGCGTGGATACCTCCCGGGGCTCCCGTTCTCGCTCCTTGAGAAGCTGCACGTGGATTCGCTCGTGCTCGTCACCGCCACCCCCGAAGAGATAATGGGGAGGCGCAAAACAGATGGGACGCGCGTGCGGGACCCGGAGCCGATTGAGTCCGTGCGCGAGCACGACGCGATGAACAAGTCCTTCCTCGCCGCATACGCGGCGCACAGGGGCTGCCCAGCGCGCATCATCTACAACCACGACGGGAAGCTCGAAGACGCAGTGCGCCAGCTCAAGGAACTCCTGGAGTGAGCCACATGGACGGCACGACGTTCCTCATCATAGCCACCGTGCTTGCGCTCGCGTATGCGCTGGCAATCCGCGTCATCCAGTCCAAGCTCATTGACCAGGACAAGATGAAGGCGGTGCAGAAGCGCTTCAACCAGATAAACAAGGAATACATGGACGCGATGCGGTCCGGCAACAAAAAGAAAGTGGACCAGCTCCAGGCCGAGCAGGACAGGATAATGCCCGAGTTCAACAAGATGATGGGCGGCCAGATGCGCATGATGGTGATAGTTGTCGTCGTCTTCGTCTCCTTCATGGCGGCAGTGAATTTCCTTGACCCGTATTCCCACGACGACAAATCCTTCCCGATGGAGCACTCCAATTCCACCGGCCAGTGGTGCGGCTCATACCAGATAGACTGCTCAATGCCCGGCCCGCACGGCGTCACTGTCACGGGGAGTTTCCGCAACGAGGGCGACATCATATCCATCATATGGAAAAAGCTCACCGGCCAGGAGGCCGGCACCAGCACGATAGCGGTAAGCTGCGGCCTGGAGAACGGCGCACTCCCGCCCCACATCGCCATGACAGGCATCCCAATCAACATAACAACTGATAAAAACATTTACTCACAAAGTGATACTGTCCAGGTGTGCGCAACGGCGCCCGGGACGGCATACGCTGCAACGGGAAAGACCGATTCAGGCACGTGGTTCATGGTTCCGCTCCCATTCGCCATACCCGTCCTGGACACGCAGGCGATAGTCTACGGGGCCGCGCCTTGGTTCGTCCTCGTCTCGCTGATTGCGGGCATAATATTCTCGTTCGCGATAGGAAAGATGAAGGGTGTTAAAAATGACAAAACGAAAGGATAGGTCCACTGCGATCCGGAAGGTCAAGAGAAGGGTGCCCTCCGGGGAGAGCAGGGAATACTTCATACGCAGGAAGAAGAAGCCGTCGGCGTCATGCGCGCTCTGCGGCTCAGCGCTCAGGGGCATCGGCACCGGCGCCAAGAGCTCACGCACGCCCAACCGCAGGTATGGGGGAAACCTCTGCCACTCGTGCGGCGCGAAGGTCCTCGTTGAGGCGCAGCGCGTCCGCGAGAAGGGCAAGAGCATAGACGACGTTGAGATAGTGCTCAGGAAGTACGTCCAGGGAATGCTAGGATGATAATCGCAGTGTCCGGGCTCACGGGAAGCGGAAAGAACACATTCGGCGAGCTTCTCGCAAAGCGCCTCGGCTACCGCGTCGTCTCGCCCACGTTCAAGGACCTCGCGGCAAAGGAGGGCGTCTCCCTCCTTGAGTTCCAGAGGCGTGCGGAATCCGACACCAGCATAGACAAGAGGTTTGACGCGATGCTGAAGCAGGAGGCGGGAAAAGGAAGTTGCGTGGTGACCACGTGGCTCGGCCCCTGGATGCTCGCGGCGGACTTCCGCGTGCACATATTCGCGCCGGAGCGCACCCGCGCGGAGCGCACCGCGGACCGCGACTCCATGCCGGTGCAGCAGGCGCTCAAGCACATTCGGGAAAGGGATTCCGGCAACATCAATAGATATATGGATTTGTACAGGATAGACATAAGGGACACGAGCACATTTGACCTCGCGCTGAGCTCCGAGACGTACAAGCCGGCGCAGATGGTTGACATCGCGCTCGTCGCGATGGGGAAGAAGTTTGAGGAATGAAAATTGAGGTGTATTTACATGGCAGCTATTGAAGTTGGAAGGGTTTGCATTCTGAAGTTCGGCAAGAACGCCGGTGAGCAGGTCACGATTACGAAGCTGGTTGACCGCAATTTCGTGATGGTGCAGGGCGCGAAGGGCAAGGAGAGGAAAACGAACATCTCCCACATTGAGCCTGTGGCTTAGCCCGTTCCATTTATTCTTTTTCTATTGTTTTGTTTTATATTTTGAACGATTGTTTTATAAATTGAATGATTGTTCAATATTTTGATGATATTTGAAGGCACGGTCTCATGGAAAATCCTTTCCGCATTCTTCTCCAGCCCGTCCAAATCTTATTACGTGCAGGAGATTGCAAGGGAAGTGAGGATAAGCCCGGGCTCCGCCAGCTATGCATCCTCCGCCCTTGAGAAGGAAGGCATCCTGAAGAAGGAGAAAAAAGCCAATTCCTTGTTCTATTCCCTGGACAACTCCAGCCCGCTGGTAAGAAAGATGAAGTCCGCCTGGTTCCTTGAACAATTGATGAAATTCAGGGAATGCTGGGAAAACCCGGAATTCCAGTCCGTGGCGCTCTACGGCTCCCGCGCCTCGGGCGATTTCATAGAAGCAAGCGACACGGACATCCTCGTTATTTCAAACCTTCCGAGGCAGAAGGCGCTTGATTCATTCGCCCCCATGGAGAGGCATTTCATGGAAAAGCTCTCCATAACAATCCTTCCCATCGCAAAATGGGTGGAGATGGCGAAGAAGGGCGGCCCGTTTTATAAAGAAGTCCTCTCAAACCACATAATATTGTACGGCACGCCTCTGGTGTTGGGATGAATGTATCCGAACTTTTGAACGATTCCGTCGTCATAATAGACAAGCCGCGCGGCCCCACCTCGCACGAGGTCTCATCCTGGGTGAAGAAGCTAGCGGGGGTTAGCCGCGCAGGCCACGCAGGGACGCTAGACCCAAATGTTTCCGGAGTTCTTCCAGTAGCATTAGGAAGAGCCACAAAGCTCCTCCGCTACATAGCCGGAAAGCGCAAGGCATACGTATGCATCGTCCGTTTCAAGAATGAAATGAGCGATGCGCAATTAGAGAATCTATTCTCAAAATTCCGCGGCACCATAACCCAAACCCCGCCCAAGATTTCCGCCGTCAAGAAAGTAGCAAGAAGGCGCACAGTCCACGAACTCAAAATTTTGGAAAGGGAAGGAAAGAAAGTCCTCTTTTACGCAGACGTGGACGCAGGCACATACATCCGCACCATCTGCTCGGACATGGGCGCGTTCACAGGGGGCTCCCGCATGGAGGAATTGCGCCGCGTTTCCGTTGGCAACATTTCCGAGAAGAAGGCAGTCACCCTGCAGGATTTCTCCGACGCCTTGTATGCATACAAAGAGAGGAAAAACCCCTCCCTCCTCCTTAAGATTCTCCACCCTCCCGAAGAGATGATAGAGGCGAAAAAAATATTCATCCGGCCGCAGGCAGCCGAGGCGATAATGCACGGCGCGCAGCTCGCCGCGCCCGGCGTGGAATCTTTGGACGATTCCATCAGGAAGGAGGAAACCGTAAAGCTCTACTGCGGGGACCGCTTCATCGGGATGGGGCGCACCATCTTCCC
>JAGVON010000059.1 GCA_020052735.1 archaeon
AGTGGCGGAGAGGTCTCCCCCGCTTTAAATATATCCCCCCATATATATACATGTAGAACAGAACACATATGGGGTTCTGGGAAAGGTGAATAAAATGGAAGAGAAACTGGAGGAGTTTGAGGAAATAGAGGAGCATCCCAAAAAAAAAGGAAAGCCTGCTTCTGAGGAATCGGAATCCGCGCCAACAGAAAGCGTGGGCGCACGCCCGGACTTCCGCATAGTGCAAACGGAAATGGACAAGGAGGGCAAGACAATCTACAAGAATGTGGGCGGGATGTGGAAACGCACAAGCAAGAACGGAAACGTGTATTACAGCATGGGCATAGGGAAGCTCAGGCTGCTCGTATTCCCGAATGACAGAGATGGTGGTTCTTATGGCAGAGAAGACAACCGAGAAGAAATATGAGCTCCCGAAGGAGCTGGAAGACCTCCCAGGGATAGGGGAAGCGACGGCGGACCGCCTGCGCAAGGCCGGTTATACGAGCATGGACCAGATTGCCGCGGCAATGCCCCACGAGCTCGCGGAAGCGGGCGATTTCGGCGTGGAAGCCGCAAAAAAGGCAATCACGGTCGCGCAGGAGGCGGTTGAGACCGGCTACGAAACTGCGGACACAATCCTTGAGCGGAGGAAGGAAATCAAGAGGATTCCCACCGGCTCAAAGAACCTGGACGACCTCATCGGAGGGGGCGTGGAATCCCAGGCAATCACGGAATGCTTCGGCAAGTTCTCATCCGGGAAAAGCCAGGTCGGCTTCCAGCTTGCGGTGAACGCGCAGAAGGCGCTTGGGGCCGAAGGCGTTCCGGCCAAGGTCCTTTTCATAGACACGGAAAGCACCTTCCGCCCGGAGAGGATTGTGCAGATTGCGGAGGCGCAGGGCCTGGACCCGCAGGAAATCCTCAAGAACATACTCGTCGCAAAGGCCGAGAACTCGGACCACCAGCTGATTCTCGTGGAAAAGGCCGGCAACGTGATAGAGAAGGAGAACATTAAGCTGATAATCGTGGACTCCCTCACCTCCCACTTCCGCGCCGATTACGCCGGCAGGGGCGCCTTGAGCGAAAGGCAGCAGAAGCTGAACAAGCACATCCACACCTTGCAGAGGTACGCGGACAAATACAACATCGCAATCTATGTGACCAACCAGGTCATGGACAACCCCGGGATACTCTTCGGGGACCCGACCATGCCGATTGGGGGGCACATACTCGCCCACGCGGCGACCTACCGCCTCTACCTGCGCAAGAGCAAGGAGGAGAAGAGGATTGCGCGCCTTGTGGATTCGCCCAACATGCCCGAAGGGGAGACGGTCTTCAAGGTCACCAAGGGCGGGCTGATAGATTAGCCATGTCTTTTGATTTTTCTCCATTCTTGGGGGCGTGCGCCGAAGCCCGGCGCATTGCCTTCTCTTTTTCCAATCCCCTTATTGTGCACCATCTTGATTGCGACGGCGTCTCATCCGGAGCAATAGTGGAATCCGCCTTCCGCGCGGGATGGAAAAAGCACAGGAGAATATGCATAAAGAAATTAGGCGATACGGAACTGGATTCCCTGAAGGATGAAAAGGAGATCATCTTCGTGGATTTGGGCGGGGGAAATCCCAGAGTGAATGAATTGCACGACGTCCTCATAATAGACCATCACCAGACCAAGGATGTTACCAAGCACCAGATAAATCCCCTTTTGTACGGAATAGACGGAGGGGACGAATTGAGCGCAGCAGGCACAGCTGCCCTCGTATTTGATACCCATTACGACCTCGGGGTAGTGGGCGCAGTGGGCGACATGCAATACCCGCTCAGGGGCGCGAACCGCCTCTTGATTGAACGCGGTAAAGCGAACGGAGAAATTGAACTTGCAAACGAGCTCCGCATGTTCGGAAGATATTCCCGCCCAATAATCCAGTTCCTCGCATACTCCGATGAGCCATACCTCCCAGGCCTCTCCTTCAACGAACTGAACACGGAAAAATTCCTTGCAGACCTGCAAATCCCGGTCCAAAAAGGGGATAAGTGGCGCACCTACTCCGACCTTACGGTCCCTGAAAAGAAGCGCCTCGTCTCCGCCCTCACAGATTTGCTAGTAGAAAAGGGAAAAGCATACGCCTCCCAGAACCTCGTCGGGGAAACCTACCTCCTCACCAAGAGGGAAAAGACCAGCGAAACGTATGATGCATCTGAATTTTCCACAATGCTCAACGCGTGCGGGAGGCACGGACGCCCGGACATAGGCGTAGCAGTATGCCTGGGAGAAAAATGGGCGGAGAAGGAGGCATCCGACCTCCTGCGCCTCCACAAAACCAGAATCCGGGAAGGGATCCTTTTCGCAAGGGAGTCCATAGTTGATTTCGGCCCCTTCCTTTTCCTGGATGCAAGGGAAAAAATAGAGGATTCAATCGTAGGAATTGTATGCGGCATGGCAATCGGCGGCTCGCCCAAGCCAATCATAGGCATCGCATCTTCCGAAGACGGGAAAGCCATAAAGGTTTCCTCAAGGGGGACCCGCGCCCAGATAAATGCTGGCCTAAATCTAGGGAACGCAATGGCATATGCGGTAAAATCATCCGGAGGCGTCGGAGGCGGCCACAAGATAGCCGCAGGCGCAAACATCCCCGCGGAGAACCTGAACATTTTCCTTACGTCACTTGCTGGATTCTTACGTCAAAAGCCGTAGATTTGTATGACGCAGAACAACCTTTTTATACTTATCCGGGAATATACTGCCATGGCGGTTTCTACTGCAAGGGCTATCCATTCCAATACAGCCACTGCGCTGCAGGAAAAGCCGCTGGCGCAGGTAATCCCTTTCGCAGGCAGGAGGAAGCCTTTGGAGGAACGGAGTTCCGGGCGCAC
>JAGVON010000098.1 GCA_020052735.1 archaeon
GGAAACTTCATGGGTTGGTGCGGACTGCGAAGGGACTTCAACCACAAGAAGGATGATTAGGAAGGATGTGGTGCTGACTCCCTCTCTTGATACGGCTGGGCTTGCATGCGCCCGTGGGACTACTACCAATGCGTTGAATGGGGTGGAGATGTTTGTGGATTTGACGCCTACAGATTTCAATACGGCGATCACGGTGGTTCCGTGCGAATATTTATGGACAGGAGGAGATTACCGGCTGGATGGGGGGATTGCGGAATATGTTGCTGACTTAAATGCTGTTCCATGGCCATACGAGATAACGTTGAATGTAAGGCCACCCAGTGGCACACCCAGAACCGTACGCGGATACGATACCGGAGTCGCAGAAGTATGGACGCATGACCGTGGTTACGTGGCATTTGGCTTAGATGATGTTACAGAGCATACGTGGCTCTGCTACGTGTATGTCCCGATCACGACAAGGATCGTCGGCTTCGGGGAAGTCTGGGCTGTGGATGGGGGAACATTCACGTTCAACCAAGTGCCGTCCGGCGATGGAACGCAGCTCCTGGGATGGGAGTGGGTTAGGCCTTAGTCCATTTATTCTATTGTTTCTTCCTTTCCTTTTTTCCGCCTCTTTTTCCCTAAACGGTATTCCTCAACAAATGCTTTCACCGCCATCGCCGGAACGGCGTCCGCCAGCCCGGGATAAACCCTTGCAAGGAAAAGCAGGTAGTCCGCAAGCCCCTGGTCCATTTTCCAATTCTGGAGGGTGAACAGCAGGCTTTCCGCCCCATCGGCATCGCGCACCCTTATTCTGGAATCAAGGATGTTCCTGAAGAATTCATCATCCTCAAACTTTCCCTCCCTTCGCGCATCCCGTATGATTTCGCATATTTTATCGCTGCCTGGGAACTCCTCGTTCGCCAGCTTCTCGTCCCAGCCCGGAACGGCTCTCAATGCGGCGTGCATGAGGGCATCCAGCACGGACCATTTGAAGCCCTGAAGGATGAGGATATCCCTTACGAGATTTTCCCTCCCGGCCCCCTGAAGCCTTTTCAGGAGCGACGCCGCCACGGCCGACTCCTCCGCCTTCGGCTCAATTCCGCAAAGCAGCTTGTAGAACCTGTTCCAGGGGTAATCCCCTTTCTCAATCGCACGCTGGAGAAACAGGATGTTCTTCCTGTCCTTTTCCAGGACGGCAAAGGACGGCTTCTCTTTTGGAAAATTGCCTGATTCACATTGTTCCGCCGTCCTCTTCACAGCCCACATTAGCGCCGCGGCCGAGGAGGGATGGTTCCTGTGGAGGGCGAGCAGCCTGTTGTCGAACCTGGGAATGCCATCGTTGCACATCCTTATGGCATCCGCCGCCCCCGGCGCATCCCTGAAATCAATGTAAAGGGGGAGGAGGTTCCGCGGGAGCAGCTCCTTCCTGAATTTTCCCTGTTTCTCCAGGGAAATGCAGCGCGAGCGGATTTTATCGTAGAGGAACCTTATGTCCTTTCCCTTCCTTTCCGGCTTACTCAACGCATCCAGGAATGCGTTCCTCCTCTTTTTTGTCCAGAACTTTTTCCATTCCCGCCAGCTCATTCCGCTGGCGATTTTGATGAGCGCGTCCCTGTCGCCGCCCTTTCTCAATTCACCGAAGAACGCCCTTTTTGCATTTTCAATATCCCTTGCGGCTCCCTCAAGCTCCTTCTTTTTTTCTTCAACTCGCCTTTCTTCCGTGGCTTTTTCAATCTCCTTGTCTTTTAACCACTCAAAATAAGAGTCCAGCAACAGGCTGGTTCCCGTGGCACTTTTACGCCCCACTCAGAATCGCCCTCCTCATAAAAGCCGGAGGCGCTGCCGGCCTCCGCCAGTAATCCCCGTCCCCGGATGCCGCAACGTAATGGCTTCTGAAAAATGGAAGGTAAGCCCCGCTGGATTTGTTTCCCACGGTGAGAATGAAGAACTTCACGATTGGAGCCCCGGAATCCACCCCGCCGATATTGCCATACCAATCCATTCTCAGGGAATTTTTTGGAAGGGCGATGAATTTGGTTGAGCCGGGGGTAGCTGATACGCCCGCGGCCAGCCTGCCGGAGCAGGGGATGCCCAGTGAAATCCTGAACGCCATGTGTTCCTCTTCCTGCGTATTATAATAGGAAATGTAGGCGTCGCTGGAATTGAACACCGCGAGCATGCTCCTGCCCGCAACATCGTTCTCGGGGAGCGGCACCTCAAGGATTGTGAAATTTCCCCCGTATACGGGGACGTCGCAGAGCAGGGTGTATGGCTCCCTTGCATAAACGCTAAGCGAGTCGTGCATCCCCCGCTGAACCCCTATCTCCCATTCGTCCATTTTTGAATTGGGATTCCTTTCGTGGATTGCGCTTCTTTCAAGGATTGGGGCGAATTCCTTAAGGAAGGCACGGGAGGAAATTGGCTCATAGCCGGACATGTTGCTACTTCCTTTTCTTCCTGGACTTCCTGAACGCTTCAACCCTTTCCCTTGTCCAGAATTTCTGCCATTCGCCTTTTCCCATCCCGCCCTCAACAGCAGCCGCGCCTTTCTTATCGCCAATCTTCCTCAGCTCCGCGGCAAATTTCCGTTTATCCGTATCTGCAACCCCGGAAAGCGCCTTAAGCAGTTTAATGTTCCCAGCTATTTCTTTTTCTCCTTTTGTTCTCCTTAGCCCCGCCTTTTTCAGATATGCATTGACCATCATGCCGAACTGCTCAACCCTGAACGGAGCCGCCTTTTCCTTTCTTTGATTCATCATGTTAATCATTCCTCAAGCGCCCTCCTGAACGCAAGCGCCCTTTCCCTGGTCCAGAAACTGCCCCATTCCGCGCTTTCCGGATTCGCATTGCCCTCAAGCGCCTGCGCAATGAACTTCAGCCCGTCATCGTCCCCAATTTTGTTCAGCTCTTTTGCGAACTTTGTCTTCGCCTCCTCAAATTCGGAAACAAGCCTATCCCTTTCCTCTGCGTATTCCTCCAGCTCCTTCTTCAGCTCCAATTCTTCTTCGGACATCTCCAGACCGAAGCTCGTGAGGGCCTGGAGGAACGTTTCCATCATAAGGGCCTGCTGCTCAATAGGGGAGGAAACTGCCTGGGCTCCGCCAACCCCCGAGGACACATTGTCCATGAATTGCATCAGCCCGCTCACGGCGAATTCATCCAGGTATTTTGAGGCCTCCTGCCTGAATTCGTCCCTGGTGTTGCAGGATAGGATTCCTGAAATCTCTTCCCAGCTTCTTCCTCCCTCCAGCATGAGTTCAGCATACCTTAACTTGCTCCCCATCATGCCCAATTGGTCCATCTGCTGCTGCGTGAGATTGTTCCTGTTTTCAAAAGCAAACGTGGCTATGAATTCCGAAGCTCTCTCAAAGGGCACTTCGGCGAGCCCCAGCTCAAACTTATGATAAAGAGTGGGGGGGGGCGCTCTCACGGAATGCAATGGCAGTTTCGTCCATGGAAACCATCGCCGCGCTAAGTAGCATCCCGGAACTCTCAATCGCGCGCCCGGCACCCGCGAACATCTCCGCGGTCCGCACAAGCTGGCCCGCCGCTTCCATGTTCAGGTCTTCCTGGTTTATTGATCTTGCAGCCAGCAGCGCACTAACAGTTCTGGAATCATCTCTTTGCCTCAGGAGTTCCTGTGAAAACTCGGCCGCGTGCTGGGACACCACTGATGAACCTGCGGATTCAAATGAACGGGTGAGGTCTTCTCTTGCATTTGGGTTTCTTTGGGAGATATCGACTCCAACACTACGATCAACACGTTGTTCTATGTTACTTCCTTCTTGGATCGTTCTTTCTCTTGGCATAAGCACACTACTCTTGTATTTTATACATGCCAGCGCCCAACCGCGCCTTTCCTGAAACACCTGGACCTGATATGTCCAAACTGATTGAAGCAACTTCAGCCCCTGCAATTGGATTTCCTTGCACATCAAATTTAGACGAATCAATCACAACGGCTCCGATGTATTTAACCCCATCTTGCTCATTCATCTCGAGCCCAATCTTTGGATTAGGACCAAAATAGTTGGGTCCATACGCGGCGCCACCCATTGTATACAAATTCTGTGTTTTATTGAAATAATACAAGGTTACGCCTCCAGAATCAATAATGGCAACAACTTCGTTCTGCACTATGGCACTATCGCGCACTTGAAAACGGAAAACACGGAAAACATTATTTTCAAGTGGAGGTAAGAAATCTAGTGGGTCCCTAGAATCGCCTCCATCCCTGCTATTCTTTCCATAAACCGCAATGCAGCCGTATGGAGCCCTATCCGCAAATCCCGTGCTGCGCTTGACCACGAATTCATCCGTGGTGTATTTGCCGGAACTGTCCGGCTGCACCTCAAACTGGCTGGTCAAATCAAACATGTATGCGATTTGCTCCTGGAATTCCTGCTGAGTCATCGGAACGGCGTCTCCGCTATTCAGGATTGCGCCGCCCCCATCAAACAACCTGTTGGGCGAGCTACTTGCGCTCCCTGCTGCAGCCTGGTCGTAACCAGCAGTGCCCGGTCTTGCTACTTGCGCCACTCTGGTCTCCGAAGTTCTTGGCGGCGCAGAGGAAGTTGCAGTACCCGGAACAGTGGCTGGCGCTACCCTAACATCCGGGCTCTGGAGCATGGTCGTAGCCGGTCTTGAAGGGGTGGTTTCCTGCGCCCTTGCTGCAGGCGCACAACCTATTCCAAGGGCAAGCATTCCAGTCCCCACCGCTTTCGCCGCCTTAGCGAGATGGGGATGCCTTTTTGAGAATGGGGGTCTCTTCGGTTTTGGAGCGTGTTCTGGTGATTCCGGTTCATTCATCTTTCTTTCCGGTTTTTTGGCCATGGTTCTCACC
>JAGVON010000066.1 GCA_020052735.1 archaeon
CTCGCCATTCCCGGCCTCGGAGGAGGCAGCGGCCTCATCGCGGGCCTTGGAGCTGCGGCGGATGCCGCGGGCTTGGGCGCCTCGTCCTTGCCCAAGAAGAACTCCTTGATTGACTTTAGTATGCCCATGCTATCACAGGTCTCTCTTCAAAGGGAAAATATAAAAAGGTTATCAAGCCCTCCACGGGAGGAGAACGCTTATTAACCGGGCGCAACCAAACCAAAACATGGATTTCCTGAGGGTAAGCTGGGACGATGTTTCGCACATGTGCGGGCGCCTCGCCTCGGAAATGTCCCCGTCCGGCTTCACTCCCGATGTGATAATAGGGATAAGCAGGGGCGGCCTCGTGCCCGCGCGCCTCCTCTCCGACATCCTTGATGTGCACGAGCTTTACGTGATGCGCATCTCCCTCTACACCGGGATAGGGAAGAAGGCGGCAGAGCCGAGGATAACCCAGCCCCTCACCGCCAATCTTGGCGGGAAGAAGGCGCTCCTGGTTGACGATGTGTCGGATACGGGCAAAAGCCTCGCAGCTGCAAAAAAACACGTTTTGGAGATGGGCGCGGGCGAAGTGAAGGTTGCAACCCTGCATTTCAAGCCGCATTCCTCCTTCCGCCCGGACTTCTTCGTGGGGGAAACTGGTGCATGGATAATCTACCCCTGGGAAATCCACGAGTGCGAAAGGGAGCTGGGGGAAAAGATGCCGAAGTGATTTGATGGAACTGGGATACAAAGTGTATATGGTTTTGCTGGCGCTCTTCACGCTGCCCGTATTCATGGTGCCGTTCCTTGCAGCAGCCGATTCCCCTGCCGCCGAACCCCTCTATTCCTTTTATGGATACACCTGCCACCAGTTCATCTCGCGCTCCATATGCTACTTCCCAGGGCAAGGGGTTGCGGACTGCATACCCGGCGGGGAGCTGCTGCCCTACCGCCTGCACGCGGTTGACAACAGCGGCACCATCGGGTACCCGTTCCCGGTCTGCGCAAGGGACATAGGCATATACCTGGCTGCGCTCATCAGCGGCCTGCTGCTCATCTTCCTGAAGAAGGAGAACGCAATGGCAATCCCCAACCCGCTATTCTTCATCCTCGCATTGGCCCCCATCGCGCTGGACGGAGGCACCCAGCTGCTCGGGTTCAGGGAAAGCACCAACATCATCCGCCTCATAACAGGCGGGATAGCGGGCTTCGCCTTCTCGTTCTATTGCGTGCCGCTCATGAACAGGGCCTTTGCCAGGAAAGATAAGGAAAAGGGATATGAAAAGGGCAAGGGGCGGGAAAAGAAATAGAACTTGCCCCATTGCTTGCCGCCAGACGCCTCACTTAAGCCGTATCGCTTCCAGGTTCAGGGGCGCCCTTGCTTCCCTTCTGAGCAGGGATGCAGCCGCCCTTGCGAGGTCGTCAGCCTTGTTCCAGTCCCCGTGCATCGTGAACACGCGCTCTGGCGTCGGCTTGAGGTTGCTCAGGAACGCCATCAGCTGGTGCCTGTCGCTGTGCCCTGAGAAGCCCTCCACGGTCTCCACGCGCATCCTGATGTTCATTATCTTGGTCCTGCCGTCGTCCCCGGTGGTCGGTATCTCCTTCATCCCGCGCTGTATCTTGTGCCCGAGCGAGAGGGGGCTCTGGTAGCCGACGAATATCAGCGTATTCCTCTCATCCTCGGCCATCAGCCGCAGGTATTCCACGGAAGGCCCGCCGTTCATCATGCCCGAGGGCGCGAGTATGACGGCCGGCTCGCCGTTGATTATGGTCTCCTTGTCCGTCCCCTTCGCCACCTTGAGCATGGGGGATTCAAACGGGCTGTTGTTTGAGAGTATGCGCCGTTCTATGCTCTCGCGCAGGTATTCCGGATAAGCGGTATGAATGGCGGAAGTCTCCATGACCATGCCGTCTATGTATACCGGGATGTTGAAGTTCGGGTCCCTCCTCGCGTAGTCCTCCAGCACGAGCATTATCTCCTGGCTCCTCCCCACCGCGAACACGGGTATGAGGACCTTCCCGCCCTTAGCCGCGGTTTCTTTAATGATAGTCACGAGGCGGTCCTCCATGTCCCTCCTGTTTGAGGTCACGTCGTTCTTCGCGCCGTACGTGCTTTCCAGGAACAATGTCTCTATCCTCGGGAAATGCGTGTTCGCAGGCTCAAACAATTTCGTATAGCCGTACTTCATGTCCCCGCTGTATACGAGGTTATGCAGCCCCTCGCCTATGTGGAGGTGCACCATCGCGCTGCCGATTATGTGGCCCGCGTTGTAGAGCGTCATCTTTATCTCCGGGGTTATGTCCACCACTTCCCCGTATTCCACAGGCACCACGCGCCTAAGTTCCTTTTGGATGTCCTTCTTCCCGTAAGGCGGGTCCACGCCCAGGGACCTCTTCATCAGGTCCACGGAATCCGTCTGGAGAAGCGCCATCAGCTCCCGCGTCGGCGGGGTGCAGTAGACCGGCCCGTCATACCCGTATGCATACAGGTACGGGAGGAAACCCATGTGGTCAATGTGCCCGTGGCTGATTATGACAGCGTCCAGCTCCTCAAGCGGAAAACCCATGAAATTCAGGTAGGGGTACGCCTTGCTCGGCTCGCCTATCACCGGGTTAATCCCCACATCTATGAGTATGCGGCTGTGCGGCGTCTGCACGAGCATGCATGAACGCCCCACCTCCCTGAATGCGCCGAGCATGGAAACGCGCACCCATTCGCTGGTCGGGGCCGGCTGGCATATCTTCTTGCCCAGCGAGAGCAGGAACTTCTTCCTGTCGTCCGCCTCGGCCATGTAGCCCTTCCTTATGCCCCTTATCGTCGCTGAGGGTATGGTCGGGCTCCTCAGCACCACCGGCGACCATCCTGTCCTGGTGATGATTTCCTTGAGAACGCTCCCGCCCTTCCCAATCACGAGCCCGGGCTTCAGCGCCTCTATGAACACTTCCGAAAAGGACGATATGAATGTTATGGAGCTTATGACCGCCTCCTTTGGCACCACCTCCTCTATGTCCTTCCTCGCCTTCTCAATGTCCGCCAGCCGGCTCTGGTCCACGCGCACGCTGACCTTCTTGCGCACGGCGCCCGCGAGCTGCCTTATGAGCTGGTCGTTCTTGTAGAAGGCGTCAATGTTCTTCACATATATGACTATGTTCAGCCCTTCGGCCTCCACCTTGGTAATCCCGCACTCCGCGGGCATAATCTCTGATACTGTTTTCTCTATGTCTTTCTGTTGCATCTAAATCTCTCCTTTTTTCTCGCCTACTTTGCCCTCCGCCCCATATATCGGGGCGTCGGCCAAACAGCTCCGCATATGCGTCGCTTCGGCTCTGTAGTTGGGTATCCTCGCTCCGCTCGGAAGCAAAAATGAGCCCAAAAACCTCAAGCCCCTTCTGCTCCCGTGGGCAGCAGGATGACCAAAACAAACATTGGCCGTCCAGCCATTTCGCCTAAACCATTATTCCTTGGCCGGCGCCGGGTGCTTCTTGAAGTCCTTGTCGCCAAGCAACTCGGTCCCGTGCGACGTTATGATGAGCACATCCACGCCTTCGCCGCTGCCGGCGTCCCTCTTTATCGCCGCGCCCACCGCGCGGTACGCTATCGGCGCGTTGTCCTTCACGCTGCCGTCTTTGATGTACATCTCTTCCAGGACGCCCATTGCAATCGGCGAGCCGCTCCCGGTCGCGGTGATGTCCTCCTCGGTCACGCCGCCGAGCATGTCCACGCTGAACACGCGCGCCTTTTCGTCAACGCCGCCCACAAGGAGCTGCACGAAGAACGGGTAGTATTTGTTGCCGGACAGGATGTTCGCGAGGAGCGTAGCCGCCCCTTCCACGGTTATCCTCCTGCCGTGCTTGAGCTCGTACATCCTTATCTCGGCGCGCATCCAGCGCACGAGCGCCTGCGCGTCGCCCACCCCGCCCGCTATGGTCATCCCTATGTAATCGCTTATGAGGTGTATCTTCGGCGTCTTCTTGTTGGCGATGTAATAACCCATGGTCGCCCTCTTGTCGCTCGCGAGGATTACGCCGTCCTTGCAGACAAGCCCCACTGTCGTCGTCCCGGTCTTCTTTATCATCTGTTCTTTGGAATCCATTTCCATAGGCTCACCAAAAGTAGTTGATATTCTATGCACTATAAGGGTTTATAAATCGTTATCCACCCAGTTGATATTTACCCATTACACGTTTATAAACATTTCTCCACAATAACCAATTATGGGCAGGGCCGGAAAAGTAGCCGTGGGGATTGCGATGGCAGGGGTGTTCGGAACGCTTGCCGTGGCCCCCGAAAGGGTGCCGTTCCTCCTTACGCATGACAAGGTCAGCGCCCGCATAGCCCAGCTGGATGAAAAAGCCAGGCCCTTCGCCGTGAAGATCAACCTTCTTGTTGAGGGCATAGAGCGGCCCGTGCATTACACCTACCAAACCCCAGAAGAGCAGGAGTTGAAGCTTGCGGCGATAGGACGCGAAAGCGGCAAGAAGCAGGCCGAACTCAATGCAGTGCGCAGGGAGGCGGAGGAGCGCGTCTGCAACGACACCGTGCTTGCCGGGGAGGGGCAGAAGTTTGAGCTTGTTTTTGACTATGGCACCCGCACGATGCCTGAAAGCGTGCGGACCGCATGCGGCATTGAGAGCGTCACTTTCGAAGCATTCCTTCCGATAAACCACTGGCGCGCAATCTTTGCGTTATTCGCAATTGGAGATATCATCGGGGTGGTTGCCGCACTCTTCAGGAAGGAGGGCAAAAAAGGGAAGGAACCTGTGCAGGAATCCTAACGTGTGCTGAGCCGAGAGTTCTGCCTGCTTCGCAGGCTGATGAATCGGCTTCTTGGTAAGGGGTTTGGGGAAAAGCCAGATTTTCCCCAAAGTA
>JAGVON010000068.1 GCA_020052735.1 archaeon
CAATAAGCATACCCCTTCTCTTTGAACAGCAATTCCCCAGCCCTCTTGTTCGCCCTGGAAGCCGCAACCGCGGCCTCCATCGCGCCGTTCTTCGCATAAAGGGCGCAGAGCAGCCCCGCAAGCATATCCCCGGTCCCGCCCTTTGTAAGCCCGGCGTTCCCTCCTTTCACAAGCACCATTTCCTTCCCGTCCGAAACCACGTCCACGTGCCCCTTCTTGAGTATGGTGCATCCCCACTTCTCCGCCATCGCGCGCACGTGCTCGGGGCTCCCGTCCATCCCGAACAGCATCCTGAACTCGCCCTCGTGCGGCGTAATGAGCAATCCCCGCAATTCCTCCTTCCCCACCTGCCTGAACGCATCCCCGTCCAATATCACTTTTGCATACTTCCTCCTAATCCTTCCCAAATCCAGCGGCGCATCCCCAATCCCGGGCCCCGCGAGCGCGCAATCCGCTTCGGGCATCTCATCAACAGCAATAACCTCAGGAATCCCGGAAACCGCAAACATCAATTTCTCGTCCCTCTCCCCGGGCATGAAATAAACCATGTCTGCGAACCTCCTCGCCCCGAGGATGCAGAAAACCGCGGCACCGTGGTATCTCCTGCCCCCCGCGACAATGAGCACCTTCCCGTTCTCCCCCTTGTGCGAGCCCTCCGCAGGCACGCAAAGGGAGGAAAGTTTTCTCTCCATGCCAACCGTTATTCCAGCAACAATTAAAATCCCCGCTAATAAAACCCTCCCCATGCGCAGCGCGATTCTCCGGGGCGTAGGTTTCCTTTTCCTCGGGATGTCGTTATTCTCCCTATTTGCCGCAATCCTCATCTTCCAGCTCCCTGGCGCGAAGGCCTCGCTGCTGGAAAAGGCCAACGACGAATACGCGCCGAGGATGGTCCCAATCCTGCTCGCCCACGAGCAGGAGCTCAGCGCCCTCACCTACGACAACACCGTCTCTTACTGCAGGAACCGGCCCCCTGGCATCTCCCAGGAGTTCGGGGGGGTGAGCGACGAATACGTGTGCTCCCTCATCCAAAATGATTACGTGTCCAACACGGAGGAGCTCCAGCTCCGCATCGCCCGCGCCCTCATCTCCAACAAGGTTGATGAGATAACCGCGGACTACGGGATGCAGATAGCGTCCTTCCAGTCGTACCTCCTCCCCCTCGCCGCCGCATGCATAATCCTCATCTTCCTCTCCTTCACCTTCGTCTATTTCGGCTCAAGGGGCATGCTCGGGCCCGCGTTCTCGCTCACATCTTCTGCCGCCGTGTTCTCCTTCCTCATCTTCATAATCTGCGCCCTCGCCTTTTTCCTGCTCCCCCCATACCTCATAAGCATGGCGAAGGCGAACGCCTCCACGCCCCTTGAGACGGACCTCATAACCGCGAGCCAGGACCTGGTGGCGCAGGTGGTGGGCGAGGCCCTAATTCTCCCGATGGCGCTGTTCGGGCTGCTCTCAATCGCATGCGGGCTTTCAGCCGCATCCCTCTACTATTACCTCACCGGCACTAAGAATTAGGGATTTTTGTAGACGTTCTTCCTGTGCCCAAGCGACATTACCAGGATGGTTTTCCCGTCCTGCAATATGCGCGCAATCACCCTGTAATCGCCAACCCTGAGCTTGTACTCCTCCCTTCCGGCAAGCCTTTCAAAGAAGTGCAGGGGCTCAGCCGCGGACGCCCCTATTTTCTCCAGTATCCTGCCGGCGGCCCGGTTATCCAGCTTCCTAAGCTGCGAAAGCGCCTCTTCGGAGAACTCAACCCTGAAGCTCACTTTATCCCCAGCTTCCTCCTCACATCCTCCAGGGAATGCGTCCTCCCGTGCCTGAAATCCGAAAGCGAACGCACGAGCGAAGCCCTGAACTCCCCGGTGTATTCCCCCTCGTCGTCCCCGGACGGGACGAGGTCCAGCAGGCTGTTCAGCAGGTCGTCGTAGGTCTCCCTCCCGTAGGACTTGAGCTTCGCGAGCCGCGCCCTTGTTTCGGCGCTTATCTGTATTGTTGTGTAAGACATATAATCACTTATACATCTATTATGCATAGGTTATATAACACCTCCCGTGAATCTGCTTTTTCCGTATTCTTAAATTTTCCCTGGCCAGGGCTCCGGCAATGTTCCGCGTACGGTGCCTGCAAAATCAGAACACTCTTTTTCCTATTTCCTTATTCAGGAATTCCGCTTCCTTCTTAGCCGCCTGCTCCGGGCTCCCCCCTTTCTTCTCATGCGCAAAAGCAATTGAAGATGATGAATTCACCCTGTGGATGAACGGATTCCCATGCAGCGCCTTCAGCACGTCAAACCCCCCTCCCTGCGCCCCAATCCCGGGGATGAGCATGGGCACATCCTTCCCGACCAATTTCACAATCCCGGGAAGCGCACCGCTCGTGGCGCCCACGACCAGCCCGGCGCCCATCTTTGCCGCCTTCGCGCACACCTTCCCGTACACCTTTTCCTTCCCTGTTTTCAATTCCTCAAAATCCTTGGCCCCGGGGTTGCTCGTCCTCCCGAGCACATACGCTATTTTCCCCTCTCTTATGAAGGGAGAAATGGAATCCGTCCCCATATACGGCGCAACCGTGACCGCATCCGCGCCCCAAAAATCATACGCCTCCTTTGCATACGCCTCGCTGCTTTTCCCGATGTCCCCGCGCTTCGCGTCCAGTATCACAAATGTTTTCTCCCTATATCTATCTATGATTTGCTTCAGCGCATGCAGCCCGTCAAACCCAAGCGCCCCGAAATACGCATAATTCGGCTTTATCGCCGAAATCAAGTGCTCTTCCAGCAGCGCATCCGTAATGGAAGAGTAATATCCGACAATGTCGCCCATCCCCTCCCTCGGGTCTATCCCGAAGCAGAGTATGCTCCCGCTTGCCACAGCCATCTTTTCCAGTTTCCTAAGCACTGCCATAAGCTCACTGTTTCCAGTTTCCAGTCCCCGGTTTCGCGCCGTATTCATCCCTGTATTTCAAGAACCTTGCATAAATCTCTTCGCTGATCTCCTTGCCGCGCAATTCATCAAATATCCCAGAAGTGCTCGCCACGGATTTCACCGGCACCCCCGCCTTCTCCTCAAACTCCTTCACAGCGGAGCCGTTCTCCCCGCGCTCCTCCCTGTCCACGGCAACAACCACCGCAGTCAGCCTGACCCCGATTGATTTCAGCAAATCCACATTCTCATACTTCGTCCCGCCCGTGGTGAAAACGTCATCCACCAGCACAACGCTCTCGCCCGGAGCTGGAAGGTGCCCCACGAGCATTCCCCTGTCCCCGTGCGCCTTCTCTTCCTTCCTATTGAACAGCCAGTAAACTTTTCTTCCCTTTTTGGATAATGCAATCGCAACCCCCACCGCAAGGGGGATCCCCTTGTACGCGGGCCCATACACCACATCGCACCCACCGATTTCCTTTATTTTAGATGCAATGAATTCGCACAATTCCAAAAACTCTTTTCCCTCGCAAATAACCCCGGTATTAACAAAATAAGGGCTCTTCCTCCCGCTTTTCAGGGTAAAGTCCCCGAACTTCAATGCGCCGGTTTTCACCAGGAATTTCCCGATGCTCTTTTTCTCCGCCATCTTCTACCTCTTGCTCCCCTCGCGCACGGATTTCACGAATTCCTTCACCGCATCCACCCCGCCCTTCTTCTCAAATGCGGTCCCCACCTGCACGATGTCCGCGCCCGCCTTGACCACATCCTTCGCCTCCGCAGGAGTCCTAATCCCCCCCGCAACAATATACGGCACTTCAATCACCGAAGAAACGGCCTTCACCATTTCCAAAGGGATATGCCCCGTAGCCGGGGCGCTCCCCGCATCCGTAAGCACGAACCTGAAGCCCATGTACTGCGCCGCCAGTGCATACGCCGCGGCTATTTTCGGCTTCGCACGGGGAACAAGCTGCACGTCCCCAATATACCCCACCGTGCCTCCCGGCTCCACCACCACATACCCCACGGGCAGCGGCTCCACCTTGTACTTCCTGACCATTTCCGCAGCCAGCATCTGCGCCCGCGTAATCCAATATGGATTATTTGAATTCAACAAACTCATGAAATAGACCGCATCCGCATACTTCGTAACGGTCCCTATATTTCCCGGAAACAATACCACCGGCACATCCACGTTTTCCTTTATCCTCTTCGCAACATTATCCAGCATCTCCCCCTGCACCCCGGTGCTGCCGCCTATGAGCACCACGTCCGCCCCCCCCTCGCTCATGCACTTCGCGGTCTTCACCGCCTCCTCTATTGAGGGATAATCCAGCGGGTCAACCAATGAAAAGAGCAAAGCGCCTTTCCGCTCCAGCCCGTCAAGTATGTATTTCTCCGTCTTCTGCATGCATTTCCCCTGTACTAGTTCTATCAGCAACGTTTATTTACTTTAACCCGCCCACCTAACGCATGGTCGTCCCAGTCCCGCAGTGCTGCTGCATCGGCGGCTTCTGCCTCGTTTTTGGCCTCCTCCTCGTATACAACGGCGCCCAGCGCCGCCTCCTCATCCAGAAGATAAAGAACACCCCCACGTCCAAAGTGCGCTCCGCTGCCGCGGGCCTGGTTGAGCTTTTCGGCAAAGCCATAATGAAAGATGAGATGAAGAGCCCCGTTTCCCAGGCAAAATGCGTCTTCTGGAGAATGCACGGGGAGTACTACCAGCCGGGCAAGCACGGCGGCTGGAGGGACCTTTTCAAGAAGGAGTCCTCCACCCCCTTCTACCTGGAGGACGAAACCGGAAAAATGCTCATAGACCCGAAAGGGGCGGAGATAGACATCCCGCAGGACTTCCAGTCCACGGGCTACCTTTCTAACAAGGGCTTCTTAGGGCTCCTGCCCCAGCAGCAGCTCCACCCCAACGCCCTCGCGCTCATGGAAAGGAACCAGGAGGTGGGAAACAAGTTCCGCTCCCGCAGCAGCTACAACCTTCGCATCACCGAGCATTTCATCGCAGAGGGCGACCCCCTGTACGTATTCGGGAACGGAGTCCCGTTGGAAGGCGCCTCCAGCCCCCTAGCCCACGAAAACCTCATAATCCGCAAGCCGAAGGACATCCCCATGTACGTGAGTGATTCCCACGAGAAGAAGACCATAGACAAGCTCAACATGTCCATGGCCGCCCAGCTTGCCATCGGGCTTGGGCTCACCGCGATAGGTTTATTTATGCTCCTCACGATGTTTCTTGGGGATTTGAATGCTTGAACTGGTCGCATGCCTGGGTTTCCTCGGATTAATCGTAGTTGCGCTCATTATCTTCTACATCTTCTCCGTCTATAACGGATTGATTTCCCTAAAGAACAACATAGAGCGCGCATGGGCGAACATAGATGTTCTTCTAAAGCAGAGGAGCGACCTCATCCCCAATTTGGTAGAAACAGTAAAGGGCTACATGAAGCACGAGCGCGGCGTATTGGAGGATTTGACCCGCATGCGGGCACAGATGCTCTCCGCCCAGGGCCCAGCCGCAAAGGCAAAGGCAAGCGAGGCGCTCACCTCCGCCCTGAAATCCATTTTCGCAGTCGCGGAGAATTACCCGCAGCTCCGCGCCTCTGAGAACTTCCTCCAGCTCCAGCAGCAGATTTCCGCAATAGAAAACCAGATTGCGGACAGGAGGGAATTCTACAACGAGTCCGTCGTCCTCTTCAATACGCGCATCCATTCCGTCCCGGACATGATTTTCGCGGGCATGATGGGCCTGAAGGACAAGGAATACTTCAAGGCAAGCGAGGGGGAGAAGGAGAACGTAAAAGTGGAACTATAGCCATCCTCTCTTTCCTATAATCCTTTACCATTTCTTTTATCCCATCATCTATCTTCCGCGGCTCAAACCCCAATTCCTCCCTCGCCCTCTCCCATTTGAACGCGCGGTCTTCCCCAAGCACGGAAACGTGCTCCCTCGTGAGTTTCGGCTTCCTCCCGAAGCGGGCGCCAAGCTCCTGCACCCTCCCCATCAGATTAGCCATCCAGAATGAAATGTGTTTTTTAGGCGGTGCCACGCCCAGCTCTTTGCAAGCCAGCGCATAAATCTCCATCTGGGTTCTGCTCTCCCCGCACAAAACATACGTGCCCTGCCCGTGCCCAACCGAAGCCGCAACCGCCTTTGCCACGTCCTCCACATGCACGAAGGGGACGCGGTTCGCCCCCTTCCCTATGATGGGCATCTTCCCCTTCTCCAGCATGCGTAGTATGTTGGAATAATCCCCGAACTCCGGCCCATAGACCGTCCCAATCCTTAGAATCGCATGCCTCCCCTTCTTCCTCCGCACAATCTCCTCAGCCTCAAATTTGCTATGTGAATACGGGGAATCCGGATGCGTGTGCGTCGCCTCGTCCGCCGGAATCTCTGCCAGCTTCTTCCCATAGACCGCTATTGAGCTTGCAAACACTATTTTGCAGTTTTCCGGAGAATTATCCACTATGCCCTTCGTAAGCTCCACATTCGTCCTGTGCATCTCCTTGGCATCCCAGAACCTCATGGAGCCGGCGAGATGGATTACGCAGTCCGCATCCTTCAAAATCCCCTTCAGGCTGGCCGCCGAGAAATCCGTCACCATCTCATTTGGGAGCCCCTTCTTGCTCCGCACAAGCGGAATTGCATCCACAAACCGCAGCACGTGCCTCCCAAGCTTCCCGGAAGCCCCGGTTATGTAGGTTTTCACAGGAAATACTCCGTTACCAATACTTATATAAATACTACTTACACATTATATTACTATGGGCGACAATAAAACCCCACAATCATGCACACCCGCGCCCGAGCTGCCGGCAGTCTGCACAAGAGTCCGCAGCCTGGTCCATGATGCGGTCAGGGACCGGAGCATGCGTGAAAAGCACGGGGAGGCAGTGGCCAATATAGTGCAACCCTATTTCCAGAGGGTAAAGCCCAGCCCGGAAAGCGCCAGGATAATCACCTCCACAAGTGCCCTTGCGCTCGTGCACCACATAAGGGAGAACGGGAGGGACGGCAAGGCGCTGGAGCACATCATTGAGAGGGTCGGGAATGAAATTGCAGGCATACCTGATTTCCAGCAGGAGCTGGGCGTAAGCCCGGATGGCTTCATGTACGCCCTGCAGCGCTACCACCGCCAGCGTGCCGGCGTCGCGGAACTTGACCTAAACCCAGGCACCACAAGGGACGATTACGAAAGAAAGATGCGCGAAGGAGGCCTTGAAATCCCCCCGATGTTCGTTGAGATGGCCGACCTCAGCCTTGATTTTGAGGAAGGGGTGAAGGGCCTTCCCCGGGGTGAGAGGATAACCGCCGAGCAGAAGAGGGTATTGGCGGGCAATACAATGGATTTCTGGTTTCCGCTTGCAGACATGGTCGGCCTGTACGTGACCGCCAACAACCTCCGCCGCAACGGCGTCCTCTGGGTGCCTGAGAGGAAGAAGAGGTACGACATTGAAGTCGCCAAGCTGGACAAACTGGAAAATGCAAGGAACCAGGCCATGGCCGTTCTCAGCCAGATGGTTGCCGACGCAGTCGCCTCGTCCCCGCTTTTCGGGAAATACCGCCTTGAAATCCATGATCCCAGGAAGAAAACCGCCGAATCGCGCGTGGTAAAATACGAGAGGAAGGACGAGATAAAGGACGATGTTGCGACGCGGCTCGTCTTCTTCTGCGAGCCCGGGGAGGCGAAGGTGCTGGGGGATGAGCTTTACAAGCTGCTCCATGCCTGCGCGAGCACCAAGGGACTGGAACTCCAGGACAACATCTCCCACCCGAAGGACAGCGGCTACATGGCCATGCACATAACTTTCAAGCTGACCGTGCACGGCAGGGAAGTGCCTTGCGAGGTCCAGGTCATGGACTGGCAGAGCTACCAGGAGGCGATTTGCGGCGACTGGAGCAGATTCGCATACAAGAGCGGCGCGCCCGGCCTGATGGGCATACTTTCCAGGCTCCTTAAGCCGCTGTTGGACCCCATAAAGGAGGAAAGCAATGCCGCAACCCAGTATGTGGACGAGCCGCAAACCCGCAACGGCCCAAGCCCCAGCCAGCGCCACATCTACACAATCCACATCAACGGCACCACGCACAAGATTCCGACCGTCAACGGGATAAGCGTCGTTGATGCGATTTACCTCGCCACCGGCTCGCTCATAAAGGCAAGCGTGTACCCGGCAAAGCCGAAGCAGGATGGCGAGAAGGGCTCCATCAGGCTCTTTGAGATATGCCCTCCTGAGATTTACGTTGAGACCGGCTATGAGCCGCTGAGCCCGCAGATATGCAGCCAGCTCCTTGACCATGGGAATGTGAAATTGGAGCAGGCAATCGATGCGCTTCGCGAGAGGGCAAAGCAGCCCCCTACGAGAAAATAATCGCGCTCTCCCTCGTCCTCAATTTCTGCGGCCGCACATCCGCCGTCCTCTCCTTCACAGCGGCAATCCTCCCTTCAAACCCAATCCTTTCCCCGATCTGGATAAGCATCTCATCCACAGGGATATGCCTCCCGCCCAGAACCGAATTCCCCACCACCATGCACCCGCACGGCGCAATTTTCTTCAAATTCCCGAGCACTTTTTCCATGTCCGCAAAATAAGTCCCCGCAATGGGGATGTCCGAATACTCCGCGGCTTCAGGGGGCGCATCCCCAAAAGACTCGCCCGTAATGAAGCCGCGCACCTCCCTCCCGCGCATAATCTTCGTGCTCTCCTTCTGCATCGTCAACAAGCTCAATTCCAACCCATAAACTTTTGAGTAATCTATATTGTTCAGGTAAGGCGGCGAAGTGATGAACGCATCCGCCTTCGCTTCCGAAAAGTCCCGCGCATCTTCTAGTCGCAATTCCGGCTCCTTCCCCCCCGCCCCCCTCCCCCTCAAATCCTTAACCATCCCCTTCACTTTCCTCTTGAACGCATCCTTCACAGGCATCGCGCTCTTCTTTGGCTCCTCGCGCAAAACCCCCCCATCCTTTATGAAAAATCCCGTCTGCGGAAGGATGGAAAGCAATGCAAGCAGGAACAGCGCCCCCACCTTCTCATTTTCTATTTCCTCAACCTTCTCGCGCAAATAGCATATGTCGTTGTAATTCCTCTTCCCGAAAAACCGTGAAGGGTGGAATAATTCAAAATCCCAATTCCACGTAGCCTCCTTTCTTTCCTTAAACATCCCCTTCAATTCCTTCTCCGCATCCGCGGCATCCTTTTCCGTATAATCCGCACATTTCGTCTTCGTTACAAAAATCGCAAGGGGCGAAACATCTATCCCAATCCCGTTGAGCCCGTGCTCCTTCGCATAAAGCATCGTAGTCCCAATGCCGCAGAACGGGTCAAAGATAGCGGCTCCGCTTCCCCGCCCCCCGTCCCCAACCCCAAGCTCATTGACCGCCCACTCCACCAATTGCGGCGAGTATGCCTCCTTGTAATAGAACCAGTTATGCACAGGAATGCCCTTCGCGGGCTCAAATGTGAAATAATCCCCCATCTCCATGCTTTCCATTCCCCCTTTTCCGTTTTTAAACATTTTTACACAAATAAACCTTATGCAAAGGCAGCTTGAGCTTACAAGGAACGAGGCGGCGACGGCGCAGTCCATGGCCTCAAGGCGGGGCAAGGCGCAGCTGGAGGTCGCAAAAGCGGCGGGCACATCCGCCAACCGCTTCATCTTCCGCAACAAGGCCGACATAATCACTGGAAGGGATGCGCAGGGCCGCAGGCTGCTTACGCTCAAGCTGGACAAGCTCGGCATAAACGCAGTTGACCCGGCGGACGTAACCGTTAAAACCAAGAGGGAGCCGAAGCTCCCTGAAAATTTCCGGGAGGGCGACAGGGTGCCCCGCGTGCGCCGCATCCTCCATGCGCAGATATTCGCAGCGGTGAGGATGCTCCGCCACATCCGCGATAGGCACGCGAAAGAGATGGGCTCCACAAACGATTCCCTTGCCTAGGTGGAGCGCATCAACGCAATCCTCGTATCCATGGCAAGCAAGACCCGCGATCGGGATACCCTCCAGGAAATAACCGAGAACCTTGAGGCGATTGAGGAGATGAAGGCATACTTCTCCGCATACAAGGACCTCGCATTCCGCAAGCTTGACAACGTGGTGGAGCTGCTGGCAGCCGCAGATGCCCACGGCTCAATCCTGATGATATCCGCTGCATGCGCCTCGCTGACTGCGTTCCGGAACAGGATGGGCGAATGGCGCGCACGCCAGGTTGCCCGCATAGATTCATACGCCGCCATGCGCGAATGCTCCCTCAGGATAAGGAGGGACCGCCACATAGCCGCCCATGTGGGCGGGCTCGCAGAAATGCTCGCAAGTGGCCCGGAGAGGGCGGCGAAGGAAATCCTTGAGGCGGAAAGGACCGGGAGCGCGCTCGCAATGCTCGCGGAAAATCTCCCTCCAAGGAATTGGAGGCCTGCCGCACGTGAAGGCATGGAGGCAATCGGCAAGAACATGCTGACCAAGGAGGGCATGCCAGAATTGGTTGAGAAAAAGATGCTCAGGAGGCTCTATATCGTAGCGAACGCAAAAGAAGTCAAAAAAGGGGAATTCACCAGGCGGCTGGAATATGTCGCGGACCGCTTCCGCGTCCGGGACCCCGCCTTCATCGCGGCGGAGCTTGAGAAATCCGAAGAGCCGTACCTGGCTCGCACGATAGCGGGGCTCAGGGCCGGTTTCCTGTGCGTGCAGATGGGCAGGCCAGATGATGCGGCGCAGCATTTCAGGTCCGCAATTGAGAAGCTCTAGCCCTTCTCCGCACAAGCCAGTTTCCTGCTTCAAGAGCCCTAACCTTTTTCCGCCCCTTCCTTAGACAATCTATCCGCTTCCTCGTTCTCCTCGCGCGGAATCCACTCAAAATGCAGCGTCATCCCTTCCCCCGCCTTCCATATCTTCCCCATGATTTCCCGCAAATGCGGCGCCTTCACCCTGTATTCCCCGCACAGCTGGTTGACCAATAATTTTGAATCGCTCCGGACCGAGAGCCCCTTCGCCCCCATCCTTTTCGCCTCCTCCACCGCAAGTAGAACAGCGGTATATTCCGCCATGTTGTTCGTCCCCATCCCAAGGTACTTAGCAATCTCCTTCACCGCCTTCCCTTCGTGAATCAGCACCACGCCCGCCCCCATCCTCCCGGGGTTCCCGAGGCAGCAGCCATCAGTATATGCAATCATGATTCCACCTTGCCCGGCAGCCATCCCACCCGGCATTCCCGAAGCATAGGGATTTTATCCCTTCTCTTAATAATCTTGCCCATGATGCCCGGAAAGATACACACCACCGGAAGGATGATGTACGTGAAGGCGATAGTGCTCGCGCTCCTGGGCTCCTACGCATGGATGCAGATAAACAAATTCTTCGCCCTGCCAGCGCCCATCCCGCTCTACGGCTATTACCTCATCTGGGGGCTCATGCTCATCGCAATCATCGCCGCATTCATCCGCTCAAAGCTGCAGACGCTTGAAGTGAGCGGGGAGGGTGTCACCTGCCGCACGGGCATAATCAACGTCAAGACGCGCTTCATCCCCTTCAGCAAGGTGGACAACGTGCATGTGGATCGCAACCTGTTTGACCGCATCTTCATGGTCGGCACCATCCGCGTGGACACGCTCGCGAGCACCGGCATGGAAATCGTAATGGCCGACATCCCCTCCGGGGACCTGGAGGAGGCGCTAAAATTCATACAGACAAGGATACATGGTGGAAGGCATGACGGAGTACCTCCAGATAGGGGATGAGAAGAAGGCGCGGCGCCTCGTTCTCCTAGGAGCGATGGAGGAGGGCGGGAAAGTACGCCTCCCTTACCTTGAGGCGGCCTACTTCGCGGAAAAAGGGGAAATAGAGGGAAGCGCGGAGGAATTCCTCTCCCTCGCTGAAAAAGCAGACCCATTGGCCCCGGAAAAGTATCTCGTTCTCAAGCACCTCCGCAACGCCGGCTTCATCGTCCGCGTTGGGGAATCCGCGGACCTGCTCCGCGTCTATAAGAAAGGGATACGCGTAGGGGAAGACCGAACCATGTACCTAATCCGCGTCCTGCGCAAGAATGATACCCCGGACCTCCGCGGGGACCTGAAAATCGCGGGAAAGATGCGCAAGGAATTGGTATACGCTTTTGTAGGGGAGAAAATAGAATTCGTCAAAGTGATGCGGGTGAATTTTGAGTAGCTATTCCATATAAAAACATTTCTCAACAAAATATCATCCATGAGAAAGCTCCAAAATACTGGGATTCCTGCCGGGCAGGATGCCAAACCTCCGAAGCCTGGAGAAGAATGGCCGAGATGGAAGAAGGTTGCTATGGTCGCGGTTCCTGTTGCAGCACTTATGGTCAGTTCCTGCCAAGAGATTTTGGAAGCATTAAAAGACAAACAACCGGATGCCGAACCCAGACAAATCTCCGGGTATGTAGGGAATTGTTTTTACTATTCTGCAGAAGGCCCAGAATTAAGAATGGACATAACCAGGAAGTTGAATGAATTCTTAAGTGGTTCAGATCGCGCAGCTCGTTTCCAGGCTGCAAACTGCCTTGTAGATGTCTATGCTGGATTATACGACGGAGTAGGAGACGATGTTATTAGAGCGTTGAAGGAATTTTATGCGGCTATGGAGCCTGCATCAAGGAGCGGACTAGTTGATGCACTTGAAAAATCCGGCGACCTCCTTCGCCTAGCCATCATGGCTGGCAGTAACGGAACAGAACCTCAACTGAGGGACCGGATAGTTAGTATATTTGAAACCAAGCTACAAGAAGGTGTGACGCTAGCTCCGACTGTACTAGAACTACTCAGCCGAATTGCGATGAGCGAACAAGCAGAGCCACAATTGAGGGGAAGAATAGCAAACATGTTGATGAATATTTGGAAAAATGGCAATCTTTCCATTCTGGTCCCCATGCTTACTGAAATTGCCAAATACGATAAAACTGAATCCTCGATAAAAGAGAGCATAATCGATGCATTTAAAGGGGCAGATGCGTTCACGGCGCTTACGGATATCGCCATTGATGAGGGAGCATCGCGGCTGCAGGAATTAGTCGATTGGCTTGCGGACCGAGCAAGCGAATCCTGTGCTGGCGCCGCGTCCGGGAGTTCTTGTGAAGGGGTTATTTCAACGCTTGTCTTTATTGCTACACATGAAGAGACAGCACCGCAATTAAAAGAGAGTATTCTCATCGCTCTTAGGAGGAACAGAGCGTTCTCCAGTCTTGCTGATGTTGCCGCAAATGAGAATACCGAACCTTATCCAAGAAGGGAAATACTGAAAATGTTTGGCGAAGCTTTAGACGATGATCATGAGGGCGTGCCCCAGGCTGCCGTAGATGCTGCAGAAGGTCTGCCCGTGTCCCAGAGGCTGGTTGATATTTTGGAGGCGGCCTCTGCCCATCGGTTGGAAGATGTTCGCCTGAAAGCAATGGAAATTTTTATTTCCCTTGCGTGTGACGATGGAATAAGCCTACAAATAAGAACAAGGATAGTCAACATCGCAACAAGGGCTTTGAGAGATGCGGATAGAGAGATCCGGGAAAAGGCCTTGGAAGTGCTTGAAGGAAATCTATCTGTTGATGGCGTGGATACCGCATTAAGAGAAAGGATACTAGGAATTCTTGAGAGCGATAGCCAAGTTTCCCGCCGGGTTATTGGCAGAAGCTGGTGATTCTGGGTTATAACCTGTTTTCAATATATTCCTTGTATATCTTTTCCACAGACCTCGCATCTATCCTCTTCCCCGCGCACACGTGCGGCACCAGCCCGCCAGAGAATTTTTTAGGTATGTGCAACAGCTCGTGTATGAGCACCTTCTTCTTCCGCTCCTCTTCCAGAGGGTCAAAGTGCTCGCTCAATACCTCAATCACGTAAAAAGGGTTTATCTCCAGCGCCTCCCTCCAGATTGCGGGCAGGCTCCATATCCTCGCATAAGCATTCGCCCTCGCCCCAAAACTCCTCATGCATATTATGCGCGGGGAAATCACGTGCCTCAGGGAAGTGCGCGCAAGTATGTCGTCCAGCATCACCTGCACGTCCGGCGCCTTCTCGCTCCGCATGAATGCACATCCGCAGCAAGCATTTTATACTTCCCTGAACGAGTAATCCTACGTGAAACTCACTTTCACAGGGAAAGAAATCATTGCAGGCGATGCGGAGGCCGAAGGCGTCCTCGCCCGCGGCTTTTTCGGAAAGGCGAAGGGAGGAAGGCTCCTCCTCTCCCCGGAAGAGGCCCTCTACCTAGTGGACAACAGGGGCGCGGACTGCAAGGATGGAAAGGGCAAAACAATCCCCTTCAATTCCCTCGCCCAGCATTTTTCCAAATCCCCCAAGCTCCTTGCCCGTTACCTCATCTTCAAGGACTGGAGGGAAAGGGGATTAATCGCAAAGGATGCAAAGGAAATCCTGGGAAAATTCAGCAGGAGCGCCGCGGTCAATTATCCGAACGCAGCCCCAGCCCTGCCCCATGCATCCGCCCGGGGCGCCTTCTTCCCACAGGACATGCTCACCACGATAGATTCCCCGGAAGGGAAAATCCTATACGAGCAGGGATGGTTCGGCCAGTTCGGCACCTACAAAGCCGCACATAAAGGCACCATCACCAAGCTGGACGCGTTTGAAACCTTATACCTCATAAAGAAGGGAATCCTCTCCATCCCAAATTCCTCCTTCAAAAAAATCCTTTCCCATTGCGAAAGGCAAATCCGCTATTTCAACGACATGTACGCCGTCTACGAGGACTGGAGGGAAAAGGGCTTCGTAATAAAAACGGGGTTCAAGTTCGGCTCCCACTTCCGCGTCTATTTCCCGGGCGCCTCCCCCGCGAAGGAAGGGGAATGGCTCCACTCCAGGCACGTCCTCCACGTATTCCCGAGGCGGAGCAAGCTCCTCATCTCCGAGTGGGCGCGCGCAATCCGGCTCGCCCATTCCGTAAAGAAGACATTCATACTCGCGGTCCCTGGGAAGAAATCCCGCGGCGCACGCACCTGCGATTTCGCCCTCTACCATAGGAATGGCCCGGAATGCGAGAACCCCCGCACAGGGGAGCCGTCCTTCCTCGCCCTCGCCCTCACGGAAGATGAATACCTGGGCGGGGTGGAATTCGCAAAGGCATTGGAGGAATGCTCGGAACGCGGCTTAGAACTTGTAATCGCAATAGCCGACCGCGAAACTTCGGTGACTTACTACCTTATAAAGAAGGTAAACCTGCCCGGAAGCAAATTTGACTATTTTGAAATCCAGTGGTTAAACCCGTGAATCAGGGAATTGATTAGGATTATAAATCTTTATATCATAAAGAAGCACGCAGGTGTTCAAATGGCAAAGTACAGCCTCGCAAGGCAACTCACGGGA
>JAGVON010000070.1 GCA_020052735.1 archaeon
CACGGACGACGGCTCCGCGGGCAGGAAAGGTTTTGTGACAGACCTTCTGAAAGAAGTTTTGCAGAAGGGCAAAGTGGGCAAGATTTGCACCTGCGGCCCCGAGATAATGATGAAGAAAGTAGTGGAAATCTCGGACGAGTTCAAAATCCCTTGCGAAATAAGCATGGAGCGCTACATGAAATGCGGGATGGGGATATGCGGCCAGTGCGCAGTGGACCCCCTCGGCATACGCATGTGCGTGGAAGGCCCTGTCATTAAAAAAGAAACCGTGGCAAAGGTAATTGAATTCGGGAAATACAGGCGCGACGCCTCAGGAAGGCGCGTGCCCATTTGAGGATGTCCAGATGGATGAATGCGAAGTGCTCATAGTCGGCTCCGGCCCCGCGGGCCTGGCCGCCGCGATTTACGCCGCGAGGGGCGGCAGGAAGACCTGCGTCCTTGAGAGGGGCGAGAAGGGGGGCCAGCTTGCCTCAATAGCGAACATAGAGAACTGGCCCGGCGACAGGGCGGTTTCAGGCCCCGCGCTGGCCAAGAGGATGGCGGACCACGCCACCGCGTTCGGCGCAAGGATACTTGAGAACACCGAGCTCATGACGCTTGACATCAAAAAGAAGGTTGCGAAGACCAGCCACGGCGACATCTCCTTCAAGGCGCTCATAATCGCGACCGGCGCGCGGGAGAAGAAGGCGGGCATACCCGGCGAGAAGGAACTGAACGGGAGGGGCGTCAGCTACTGCGCGATATGCGACGCGCCGTTCTTCAAGGACAAGGTGGTCGCGGTGGTCGGGGGAGGGAATTCCGCGATGGACGCGGTCGCAGTCCTATGCAAGTTCGCTTCCAAGGTTTACCTCGTGCACAGGAGGGACACCTTCCGCGCCGAGAAGGCGATGCAGGAGCACGCGAACAACCCCAAGGTTGAGAAGGTGCTGAGCCACGAGGTCGTGTCCATAAACGGCAAGGGCAGGGTGCAGGGCATCACCGTGGAGGCCATAAAGACCGGAGAAAAGCGCGAGCTCCAGGTGGACGGGGCATTCTTTTTCATAGGCGAGGAGCCTGCAACGGATTTCCTCAGCGGCGAGCTGAAGGTTGAGAAAGGGGGCTACATAAGCGCCAACGGGCGCATGGAAACCAGCGTCCCGCTGGTGTATGTGGCAGGCGACGTGCGCGCCACCCCGCTGCGCCAGATAAGCACGGCGGTGGCCGATGGCACGATAGCCGCGGTCATGGCCGAGAAGGCGCTAACTGCTCTTGAAGAAAAGGATTAGCGACGTGTAGCCGATTGGGTAGAACACCGGATAAGTGATGAAGTTTATTATCGGCAGCAGCGTAGTCACAGCCACCAGCGCGTAGAATGCGTACGTTATCAGCGCCTTCACGTTCCTCTCCTTTATGAAATTGAACGCTATTATGAGCGCGGTTATCGGGGACACCTTCCTCACCACGTATGCGGTGAATGAGAAGGAGAACATGAACTCCACCGCGAACAGCAGCATCAGCCACACGGCCCCCAGGATGTACGTCCATCCTTCCCACAGCCCGGAAAGGATAAAGTAATAAAGCATCAGGAACGGCATTGCGATGAATATTATCAGCAGCATCTTCACGAGCGAGATCAGGAACAGCGCCCCGCAGTTCGCCATCGCATAATTCAGGTAATGGGAGAGCCCCACTTCCCGCCCTTCGGTGGCGTTGTTGTATTCGCTCACCATCGCGCCCTTGTAGCCTGCCGCGAGCACCGAATATATGATGAGCAGCACCGCCACCAGCGCCCCGAGCCCGTACATTATAATGTCGCCGCCCGCCCCCAGGAGGGTGAGCAGGAGGAATGCGATGAGGAGGACGGCGATGAACGCGCCGAGCGTTATCAGCATAAGGATAGGGTAGAGCAGTGTCGGAACCATGAAGGCGACCGGGTCGCGCGAGAAGTTCTCTAAGGCGCCCCCTACAGAGTTAAGCAATTCATCACCTGCTTCCCTATCCCTTCAGCATTTAAAAACGTTTTGTGCGTCTCTTCATCATGGACGAACTCCTCCTGCTGCTCGCGAAAAGGGGCGCGATGGGCGCCCGCGTGCGCCTCACGACTTCCGAGATAGGCCACCTCCTTGGGATGAGCCAGCAGAACGCATCCGTGCGCCTCCGCTCCCTGGAAGCTGGCGGGATGGTGGAGCGCACTGCCAGTTCCCTCAAGCTGACCGCAAAGGCGGGGGCCGCCCTCCGCTCGGAATTCTCGGACCTGAAGAAGCTTTTTGAAGGGGGGAGCATACGCCTCCGCGGCAGGGTCGCAGTTGGCTTCAAAGAGGGCAGCTTCTTCATCTCCCTCCCCGGCTACAGGAAGGCGATTGAGGAAAAGCTGGGCTTCTCGCCCTACCCCGGCACGCTCAACCTTGAGATCATCCCCCGGCATGTTGAGAGGAGGCTGGAGCTGCGCTCCCGGGCGCCGATAGAGATAGCCGGCTTCTCGTACAAGGGGAAGACCTACGGCCCGATAGAGGCATACCGCTGCAGGGTCGGTGGCATAGACGGCGCGGTCATCTTCCCCAGGCGCTCGCAGCACGGCCTTTCCGTGATAGAGATAATCGCGCCCGTGTTCCTCATGGGCGAGCTCAGGCTGAAGTTCGGCTCCGAGCTGGAAGTGGAAGTGCTCGCCTAACCCATCGGTATTATCCCGCCGAGCAGCGCCTTCAGGCCCAGCCTTATTGCGAAGAAGAAGATGATTGACACAAGGAAGATGAGCGGGAAATACGCGAGCCCCTCTACCTTCCTTCCCTTGGATATAAGCCCTATCGCAACCGATGCGAAGATGGAATTCACGAATATGGCGCTCACCGCAAAGAGCATAAGCGTATCGGCGCTTACGCCCGCCGCGCTGCCAAGCGGTATCAGCCCCCCTGCCACGGCAAGCCCGCTTATTGTTATCTTCGCTCTCAGCGCAATCATTATCTCAACTATATGCGTTGCCACTGCAAAAAGGATCGGCGCCCCGAACATCACCGCGGACGCTATAAACATCTGGTATGTGACTATGAGCGCCTGCACGTCCTTCCTCAATGTTTTCATAGTCCTTATGTCGTAGGAGGTCCTTTCAAGGAGGGAAGGAAGCTCCCCGCCGGAATACATCCCCTCAACGATGAGCCTTACCGTATTCTCGATCGTCCGCGAATCTATCCTCTCGGTCACCTTCATCAGCATCTCCTCAAAAGGCCTTCCCGAGACAGTTTCCCTCATCACCCGCATCACTTCTTTGCTCAGCACCCCGAACTCGTCCTTCGCGGAGGCGATGAGCGCCCTGTCCGGAGTCATCCCGCTCCTTATGTTGTTTGAAGCGAGGAGGAGGAAGTCCGGCATCGCCTCCTCCGCCGCCTCCGCCCGCCTGTTCTTTGCGAGGATGAGGAACCCGAATATCCCCACTTCCACCGCCACGAAAGCGGCTGCCCCGACCGCAAGGAGGATGTGCCCCTGTTCCCTCAGGAAGAAAACCGAAATGATGAGTGCGGTCAGGAACGGGAACCAGAGCGTGAAGATGGTGAATTTGTTCGGCGATGCGGAGATGTCGCAGTACGCGAGGAGCTTCCGGATGTAATTTACATAGCCTTTTATGGGATTCATATGAGCCCCCTTGGCCTCCTGGACTGCACCATCCCCAGGAATATGAGGTTGAATATCGCGATTACGAATACAAAAACCCCGAGCAGCGTGGGGCTGAGCGAAACAACTGCAAAAGATGAAAGTATCACCGTGAGTATCAGCCCCATCGTGGGCAGTATTACGCAGGTGGACAGGTAGAAGAGCGACATCACATTCAGCTCCGAGCCGAATTTCTTTACCCTTATCTGCTGCTCGTATGCGAGGTAACCCACCAGCTCCTTCAGGATATCCGCTATGTTGTACCCAGACCTCGTGGAATTCGCCACGTGCCACATTATCCTTTTGTAGTATTTTGAAGCGCTCTTCGCCGCGCTCTCCTCGAGTGCATCCGCCAGGTCCTTCCCTCCATTCACCTGGTTGACTATGTTCCTGAATTCGGACGATACCGGCCCGTACCCGCTCGCAGCCGAGGAAAGCGCTTCAAAGAAAGACACCCCGGCGGTGGTCTGCACCATTATGTGCCTCACCGCATACAGGAGGTTTTCCTCTATCCCGTCCGCCCTCCTCCTGACCACCCACACCGGGAAGGCGAGAAGATACGCGAAGCTCATCAGGAAGATTGCAATCCCGGTTACGGCGCTTCCTGCGGCTCGTATGCTTTCCGGCGCGCCCACCTTCAGGGACACCATATAAAATGAAATGCCGAGCACAATCGCGGCAAAGAGCGCATTCACCAGCGCCGCGCCGGAGTATTCCACCTCGTCATGCTCGATCTCCAGTATTGGAAGGCTCTCCCCAAGCTCTGGCATAAGCTTTGAAAACTGCTGCATTACGCCCGCAAACAGCCTGCCGAGCGGATAGGAAACCGTTTCCGGGATAAAGAAAGGAACCTTCATGCCATTTTGCCTCCAGCCTGCCTATTTTTTCCTTATTCTCGCGAGCACCGCTTCCGGCTCCGAGTAGTAATCCGCAACCAGCTTCCCCACCTCGTCCACCGCATTTATGTCCTTCTTCACCATCCACCTCAGCAGCTCCTCCTTCTCGGCTATGCTCCGCCCTATCTCCCTGTCATCCATCCTCGTGAACGTCTTCAGCGTTTCCAGCACGCGCACGCTTGCCTCCTCCTTAAGCACCTGGTCCTTGAGCGGCTTCCACCTGAACAGCGCCCTTGCAATCGGCTCCCTCTCCTCGCTGGGCAGCAGCTCCACCACTTCGAAGAGCCTCCTCACATTCAGCCGCCTGTCCCTGTACATGACCACTATGAGCTGCAGCGAGCCCAGTACCACCGGAGGAATGTCTATAGGGGCATGGGTGAGCCTTTTGAGGGTCTCCCTCGCCGTCTCCGCATGCAGCGTGGAATATACGCTGTGGCCGGTGTGCATCGCTTCAAAGAGCACCTCGGCTTCCTCAGCCCTCCTCACCTCCCCCACTATTATCCTGTCCGGCCTCATCCTAAGCGCATTTATCATGAGGTCCAGCATGGAAACCTCTCCTTTCCCCTCGCTGGTCGCTTCCCTCACCACCATGGGAACCCATTGCAGGTGCGCAGGCGGCTTTATCTCGTGCGTCTGCTCTATGCTCACCAGCCTGTGGTTCGCGGGTATGAACGCGGAAAGCACATTGAGGAAGGAAGTCTTTCCGCTGCCGGTTCCCCCTCCCACCAGCATGTTCATCTCATATTCCATGCAGAGCCAGAGGAACGCCGCCGATTCGTACGAAAGGGTATTCAGCTTGAGCATGTCCGTAATCGTCCACGGCTTCCTCGCGAATTTCCTTATGGTGATGGTGTTCCCGAGCATTGAAATGGGCGAGAGTGTCGCATTCACCCTGTCCCCGGTCACCATGTTCGCATCCAGCAGCGGGTCCTGTATGGTTATCTGCCTGCCCACCTTCCTCCCTATCGCAGCAGCATAGTTCCTCACCTGCGCCTCGTTCGGTATGATTATGTTGCTCTTAAGCCACCCATACTTCCTGTGGTACAGCCACACAGGCTCGCCTGCCCTGTTTACGCATATCTCCTCCAGCAGGTCGTCCGAGATGAGGAATTCCAGGTCCCCGAGCCCAACCATGTCCTGCACTATTTTTGATGCCAGGAATGCATAATCCTCGTCGCTCTCCCCCGGAAGGCCGCTTTTCAGCAGCCTGGTCGCGTTCCTCTTTATCTCCGCCTTGAGCGCCTCCAGCGCACTCAGCTCCGTGAGCTCCCTTGTCCCTATCGTCATTTTCTTCAGGAGCTCGTTCTTCACGTCCTCAAGATACGCTGCGGTGGGTCCCGAGAGCTTCTGCACCTGCAGGCTGTACTGCGGCACATAATCTTCCGGCCCCCTGGTTATGCTCACCTTCCCGCCAATCTCCTCGCTTTTGACATCATATTCCTCGAGCTGTACCATCAAATCCCCCGTATCTCCATCTTTCCGCTTATGGTATATCTAATATCAACAAGCCCGTGCCTTGCAAGCGATTTCGCTATCGCCTCCACCCGCTCCCTGGAAATACCCAGCTTCTTTGATGCCTCCTCCGCATAAATTCTTTTCCTCTCCTTGACAAGCGAAAGCACCGCATCCACCGCGGACTGCAGCCCCTCCTCCCCCTTCTCCTCCACCTCATGGCTTATGAATTTCTTCGCGATGTAGCCTATAATGTCCTTTCCGGTCACTATCCCGAGGACCTTTCCGTCTTCCACAACCGGAATCACGTTCGTCTCCCTGCGCGCCATGTCCATTATCGCATCCACAAGCTCCATGTCCGGCTCAAGGGTGAGCACGTGCCTGTTCAGTATGTCCCTCGCCCTTATGCCTTTCGCCTTTTCCGCGGGGAGCAGCTCCCTGCGTCTCAGGAGAGGCAGCGCCCTCTTCTTCAGGAGCGCATTCGCAATCTCCCTGTCCGAAACGAGCCCCCCCAGCTTCCCGCCGCTCAGCACCGGCGCCTCATGGATCCCGTACTTTGCGAATTTCTCTATTATCCCGTCCAGCTTCTCCTCCCCGTCAAGGTAGATGAAATCCTTCCGCATGAGGTCCCTTACTTTCATCTTCCCATCCATTTCAGTTCCCCGTTTTCAGTCCCCGGTTTCCCTAAATCCGAAACAGGAAACCAACTATCCAATCACTACCCTTCCATCCCTTCTCGCTTCCCCGATGCTTATGTTGAGCGTGCCTGGCATCTCCACCCTCGCGCTGCCATTCACCTCTACCGCCAAATTTAAATAAGTGGGGGGTTTGCCCTTCTCCAGCTCCATCGCCGCAGGCGAATAAACCTTCACCGTGAGAAGGGGGCTGAACGCATCCTCCTGCAGCACCAACTCGCTATACCCATACTTATTGAGCTGCCTGAAATCATTGTACGTACGGTTGCTGCATGTGAAGTTGATGGTGAAATTCACCATATCCGCCGGCCCGCTGCCCAGGGAGAGGTTGTTCCAGCTTGCGGACAGGTTCGCGCATGTGGCAATCTCATATACGGAATAGGCCTCAACCTGCCCAGCGCCCTCCATGCCCTGCGGAAGCACGGTAGTTTTCCCGGGCCTTATCTCCACGCTTATGTTCTGCGGCATGATCCAGAAGCGCGGGGTCTTCGCATCGTTGCCTATCTCCAGCGATATGTCCGCCCTCCCGTCCGCATCCCACCACGCCTCCAGCGCCTTCAGGTTCTGGGAGAGCTTCCCAGAAGCGGAGCGGTCCTCGCTTATATTTACCACTCCGCCGGCATTCGCAACCACAAACCCGGACTGCCTGTACACCTCCCCTGCCATCCCGCCAATGTTCGTATCTATGCTGTTGATTATCCCAAGGCGCGCAATATCCAGGTTCTCCCGGTCCACCCTCCCCTCCACCTGAAGTATGAGCATGAGCAGCATTACCGTTGATGAGAGGAGCAGGAGCGTGGAGAGCGTGGCTGTGAATCCCTTCCGGTTACCCGTTCCCCGTTTCGGGTTTCCACATCGCTGCGGCGATGTCTGGCAGAATCCTTCAGGATTCCGCCATCCAGCTTCCCGTTTCCTCTTCTCCGTTATCTCCATATATACAGCCTCACTATTGTGAAGTTTGCGAACTGCGGCCCCTTCCCCGGCTCGTAGCTTGCTGCGCTCCTCTCGCTCACGCTAATCTCGGCGAACTCCCCTGGCGGTTCGCCTGTGCTCTCATTCCCCATGAGGACGAAGCTTCCCCCCCTGTATTCGTAGTCGCTTGTCTCCACCCTGTAGTGCCTGGTCCCGCCTATCATGCTGTAAATCGTCCCGTTGAGGGAGGTTGCATTCCCGGTGAGGAATCCCTGCCCGTCCAGCACCACAAGGATGTCCTCTGCGAGCTTCTCATCGTGCATGCTGCTGCGCACGTGCCTCCCGCTCACCGAAAAACCCACAAGCGCGGATATGAAAAGCAGGAGGACCGCAACAGAGAGAAGCGCATCTATTGTGAATACCTGGCCGCGCAGTTCCGGTCCCCGGTTCCGCAGCTTACCCGTACACATCAATCGTCACCCACGCATAGCTTCCGTTGTAGAGCGCAATCCGCCTTATCGCAATCGCGCTCTCGTTCGCCCTCTGCACCCCCTTCCGCATTATGGTTATCCCCTCAACGGTGGTGATTGAGAGGAAATACTCAGCCCCAACCCCCATTATTTCTTTGGAATAATTGTAGTCCATCACATCCAGCGCGAAGACCTTCGCCGGCTCAAGGGCATTCGGCCTTCCAACCAGCCCTACAGACTGCAGGTTTGTGGGAATCCATCCCGCTTCCTCCTCCTCCATTTCCTCCCCCTCAGCCCCCATCTCCCAGTCCCCCGGAATCCCCGGGCTTTTCAGCAGCGTGTCCGTAAGCGCAAGCGCCGAGACCTCCAGGTTCTTCCTCGCCTCCACTGCGCGGTATTCATTGATGTAGTAATAGTATGTGCCCAGCGAGTAGGCGAGCACTATTGAGAATATAAGCATGGAAAGCACGAAATCTATGCTTGTCGCATAACCCTTCCGGTTTCCAGCATCCCGCGCTTTCCCTACCTCCCGAATACAATCATCCCCCCGTTATTCCTCAGCGTGTCATTCGCCCCGGCAAAAAACGCATACGAGCTCCCGTTGGAAACCCCCCTCGTCTTCAGGTAACATCCGGCCGAGGAAACCTCCCCCAGCGCATCCGTCCTTATGATTTTCACTATGCTCTCGTTCCCCTGCATCCAGATGGAATAGTTGTCCCCATACAGTTTCTCGGGGTAATCCAGCCGCACCCTCGCCCCGTCCCCGGCCATCACAAGCCCAGAAATCCGCGCGGAAAGGGAGGTGCATATAGAACGCATCTCCGAAAAAGTGCGCGCCTCGGCAATCTCCGTGCTCTGCAGCGAATACACGTATGTGGCTGCCAGCAGGAGCATAAGCGAGAAGAAGGCCATGATTGTGAATTCAATTGAGGCTTGCGCTCTCCTGTGCCGAAACCGGAAACGGAAAACCGGAAACCGGGAACCCATCTAGCTCATCCTCAGGCTTGCATCATCTATCCAAACATACCCCGGAGGCGTGTCCATCCTGTAATATACCGTAACCGTGTTCGCTCCCGCCCTCGTCACGAAGGTTGTGCTGAACTGCGTCCAGGAAGAAGTTACAAATTGCGTGAAATAGTATGTGCTGGATGCCCACCCTCCGCCCGGTTGCAGCCACCTCCCGCTGTTGTCCCTCACCGCCCATTTCAGCGGCACGGTAAGCGGCCTGCTGCTTTTCACCCACACCCTCATTGTATAGTTCGTGTTCCCGCTGATGCTGACGCCCTGCCTCATCTCGCCATTTGACATGAGCACCGATGTCCCGAATATGGTCCTCCCGTCATCCGGGGAGAGTATGCCCCCGCTGAACCTGTTCTCGTTCCAGAACTGCCAGTTCGCGTTGTTCACCGAGCCGGTGTAGGTATCAAAGCCGGGGTTCCTGAAAAGCTCGGGGTTGCATGCCGGGATGGTTACGCTCTGGTTCGCAGGGGTCCCAGTATTGCTGTACTGGTCCGTGCATCTTACCCACAGGGTGTGCGTTCCAGCAGTGAAGCCACTCAACTGGTAGTAGCGCACCAATTCCGTCTGCTCATCATATGCGCCGTCATCCGCCTCCATGTTGCTCCATCCGCCCCCATCCAGCCTGAACTGGCACATGCTCACTATTCCGCCCGTATCCGTGGCGGTCGCATACACGGTCGCAGTCTCCAGGTTGCACACCCCCGCAGGGTCTATGAATATGTTGCTCACGCCCGGGCCGGAGGTATCCGTGACAAAGAACGTGGTGCTTGAAGCGGGGCCCCAGTTGTTGTAGTAATCCTGGCACTGCACATATATGGTGTGGTTCCCTGAAGAGTAATTCCCTATGTTTTTCGTAACAGGCTCCGCAACCTCGTCATAGCCCCCGTCCACGGCATTCATGTCCATCCATGCGCCCGAATCCACGTTCACCCTGCACATCTTTATCGTGGAACCACCGGTTGTGCTGTCATTGCCAGTCGCATTCACCATAATGTTCGTTGTTGCATTGAGCGGGGAGGGCGGATAATAGATGAGACCTGTTACAAGCGGCCCGTCCGGGTCAGGATAATTGAGCGAAGCGGTGCATGTGAAAGTCCCCGAAGCCGCATTCACCACCGTCCCATACGCATTCACATAGAGTGTGCTCCCGGTAGGCGAAGCGGAAGGAATCATGTCCCCCCCATCCGAATACCAGTTGAGGTTCGGGCAGGTAGTTCCATATCCCCCGGCATCGTAGCATGTGCTCGTGAAATCCTGCGTGAACCCCATTGAAACATTTGCAACAGCCGGGGAAAGCGTGCAGGAAACGGCCGCCCCCCCGCTCACCACGATTTTGATTGCGGTCTCGTCCCAGCTCCCCTCCGTTGAATTCGCATATACGCTCCCATAATAAGTCCCGAAGGGCTTATCGGAAGGTATCAATACAGAAACGGAAATGCTGGAGTTCTGCCCGGGCGCAAGCGTGCCCGCGGGCTGGATTATGCCCGCCATGTCCAGGATATCCCCGAGCACATATGCGGCTATTCCAGTGAGGTTCCTCTCCCCCCCGTTCGTCACATTGATCTGGCCGCTGCCGCTCCCCCCCCTCTCCAGGTAGAATTCAAGCACCTGCGGGGAGAGGGAGAGCTCCTTGTTCCCGACAAGCACATTGCCGGATTCCATGTGCTTTACCACGACCCTTGCGGGCCCGGGGTTCAGGTCAATAACCCCCACAAGCTCGGCCTGCGTATTCGCATAGAAATCCGTGAGCCCGCCGGAGAGCCAAACCTGCATGTGCACGCGCCTTCCGCTTATTTCAATCAGCTCCGTGCCCCTCGGAATCACAAAATCCACATACCTGGCCGTCCCTGGCGCAAGGGAATAAACGTAATCCGCCTCCTGCGCAATCCTGCTCACCGCATCCTTCGCCTGCGCTGCCGCGGTGCTGTCGTCCAGCATGGTAAAGGCAAAATAGAAGAAGACCGTTGCAACCGCAAGCCCTATGCCCAGCATTATCAGGTTCTCAAGGCTCGCCTGGCCAAGCAGTTTCCCGTTTTCAGTTTCCAGTCCCCGGTTTCCCGTCCGAGCTTTCTTCCGCAATCTCTCCACCGAATAGGGCTTCTGGCGCAACCTTTATAATTTATTTCTTCTTTATTCCTCCGGTGACTAAAGCATGTATGCGAGAAAAGGCCAGGCGGCATTGGATTTCCTGATGACATACGGATGGGCCATACTGTTGATTGTCCTGATTGCGGCGGCATTGTTCGTCCTCGGGATATTCGACATCGGCTCCTTCATCGGGAATAAGGCAGTAGGGTTCACGCAGGTGGCAGTCCCTGCATTCAAGGTTGCGAGCAACGGAACGCTAACCCTGCAGCTCCAGAACCAGGTCGGAAACCCGATAAGGATAGATTCCATAAACGCGACCTACACAAACCAGACGGTCAGCAGCGCCCCTTCCACCAACCTGGGGGTGGGGCAGACCTCCAGCACACTGAATGCAGGCGCATTCACGGGGCTGAGCAGCGGCAACTCCTACGTGGTTACGGTCAGGATAGGATACACCGACCGGACGACCCAGTTCAATTACGTGGAGACGGGCACGCTGAACGGGATAGTCGAGTAGCAAGCCATTCCTTTATTTTTCTTTTCTTCTTTATCTATCCGGTATTTTCATGCATTCCCGAAACCGGAAACCCGGAACAGGAAACCGGAAAGGCCAGGTGCTTGATTTCCTGATGACCTATGGATGGGCAGTCGTCCTGCTGGCCCTGATAGGAGCTTCGCTTTTTTCCCTCGGCATATTCGATGTGGGCTCGTTCATCGGGAACCGGGCCGCAGGATTTACCGAAGTTTCGGTCCCCGCATTCCGCGTCTCCCCCGCCGGCACGCTGCTCCTCAAGCTGAGGAACGATGTGGGCAGGCCCATAAGGATAAACTACATAAATGCAACGTACCAGAACCAGACCATAACCGCATATTGCACAGGCACCTCGCTGAATGCCGGCCAGGTTTCCGGCATAATAGCTGTGGGCAACCTTACCGGCATAAGCAGTGGCACACGCTACGTGATTGATGTGAAAATAGGGTACATGGACCGTGCAACCGGGTTTGACTATGTTGAGCTGGGGACCGTTTTCGGGGAGGTGAGCTGATGGCCGGAAAAAAGCCGTTCGCCGTTTTCCTGCTGTTCCTGCTGGCCCTCCTGCTTCTCGGCTGCGTGTGCCCGCCCTCCTGCGAAGACGGAGACCCGTGTACCTACGACCACTGCGGCCCGGACACCGGCTACGCATGCGAATACGACCAGATACAGGGCTGCTCCTACGGCTCGTGCTAGAAACTTTTATAATACATAGCATCATTATCCACGCGGTGACATGATGCATTCTGGAAACCGGAAACCGGAAACCGGGAACCGAAAAGGCCAGGCGGCCCTTGATTTCCTCATAACCTATGGATGGGCGCTCCTCATTGTCCTTCTTGTTGCGGCGGCGCTCTTCGTGCTCGGGATATTCGACATCGGCTCCTTCATCGGCAACAGGCCGGTCGCATTCACGCAGGTCGCGGTTCCCGCCTTCATCCTCGGCTCGGACGGCGACTTCTCCGTGAAGCTCCAGAACCAGGTGGGCGTCCCCATCTCGGTGAATTCCATCAACGCAACCTATGCAAGCGACACCATAGATTCGGGCGGCCTCAACATTTCGCTCGGCGTCGGCGAGTTCTCAGGCACCATCCCGGTCGGCACCTTCAACTACACCACCGGAGCCGGCACCTCCTTCCAGGTCACGATGATGATAAACTACACCGACCGCGTCACGGGCTTCAGCTATATTGAGAGCGGCACCCTGAACGGGATTGTGCAGTAGTCATTTTTTCCACACGCACCACAGGCCGCACAGGAAAGAGCCGAACGAAAGCAGCTTCAGCACGTGCCCGATGACCATGAACACATCGTACGGGCCTGAATATAGCATCAGGGAAAGCTCGCTGTAGGCGCTGAGGACCAGCCCCACGGAGAAAAGCAGGACCGCCCTCTCCCGGTTCCGGTCCCATATCCGGTATGCCGCCCAGGCCGCCAGCGCATACAGGGCTGCAGCGGCAAGCTCAAGCGCAACCTTTAGCTTCGTGAGCCCCTCCCCCGCCACAAACATCTGGGGCAGGAAGGGCGAGTATATATTCAGTATTATCGCATACACTGCGAGCGGCAGGAATACCAGAGTCGCCGCAACCATATCCCTGCCGAACGAGACGGTCTGCATCCTCTGCGGAACGAAGAACGCGATTGCGAGCAGGGCCGCCCCGCTCAGCCTCGCGGCCACCCAGAACAGTATGGAGGTGTTTGTGGAGGTGGGATAGAAGACGCCCTCAATCCCCGGGAAGGCGAATGTGTGGAAGAAATCCAGCGCCGCCATCGCCAGGAAGGCGAGCCCTATGATGCGTATGCGCACGTTCTTTGTGAGCGCATACCCCTCATTTGCAATCCAGAAGACAAAAAGCCCTGTGGCAACAGCCAGCAGCTCCACAACAGTGTGCAATTCTATGAACGGGTGCGCCCCGGCGTCAAAATACCACGCAAAGCCGGAAATAATCAGGAGGAAAGGCAGCACAAGGGCCGCGCCGAGAATTGCCCTATCCTTTTCCATATTTACCCGCCTCCGCGAGATATGCGGCAGCGAAAAGCCCGAGCGCGGCAAGGATTACCATAAACGGGAACCAGAGCTCGGCGAACTCAACATAGCTCCTTCCCTCCATCGCCTCCTCCAAGAGAGCCAGCCGGGTATCGGGGGAATAGCGCGTCCAGCCCCTGTCAATCTCCACGGGGCCGTCCGGAGACTGCACGTATGCAACCCACGCGGCCCTCACATCCACCACCCTGCCGCTCTTCGGCTCCACCCATATTTCCCCCTCCATTTCCCTGCTTATCCGCACACCCGGGTAGTCCGGGTACCTGCCGGCCGCGTCCATCGCCCCCCCAAACGAGAACACGTACGTTTCCAGGCCGCCCACGTATTCAACCCTCCCGAACCTGTAATCCGAGACGGGAAGCGCGCTGGAGTAATAGATATCCTCATAGTCCCTCCTCTCCATGCTTTTCGGAAGCCAGTTGTACACGTTCCCGTTTTTTGTGAGCCTGGATGTCGCCATGTTGTAATCCAGCACCTCCCTTGAGTAGAAGATGCGCCTCCCCGTCGCAAGGTCGGTGCTGTCAACCACAAATTCCATCTTCGCCTCGTCCCCGCGGCTTTCTATAATCCTCTTGGATAGCGAGGTATGGATTGCAAGCAGCCTGCCCGCATCCTCCCCTGGCGCAAGGTATTCCCTCTCGCCGTAGGCATCCGCATAGAAAGCGAAATCGGCGCTCGTCTTGTACGCTTCAAGCGTGACGAACAGATAAAGCAGCGGCAGGAGCGCCAGCATCAGCAGCCCCCCGGCAGCCAGCCACTTCCGCATTTCCTGCATTCATACCGCCTCCTCTTCCCGCGCCATGCAGTGCAGCACAGCAGATGCCAGCGCAAGCGACAGCAGCATTGCCGGCACGGCCGCTTCGGCCATCACAATATATTCCTTCTGCACTGCCGCGGCAAGCACCCGCCTCCTTATGGTGCTCTCGGGGAAGTTCCCCGTCCACCGGTCTATGAGCCGCCTCTCCCCATCCTCCACCACATATCCCTCCCAGGTCTCCTCCCAGTCCACAACCTTCCCCGAGACCGGCTCCACCTCCATTTCCCCGTAGTCATCAACTTTAACATGGGCAGGCGCCCATTCCGGATACTCCGCGTCCGCATCCGCCCCCCGCACCGTATAATTGAAGAAATACACGGGGAGGCCGTCCCTTGCCCCTTCCCTTACAAACCTCCAGGTGCCCTTGCCCAGAAGGTGCCTGTACCATATCTCATAATCTTTTTTCTCCACATGGAGCGGGAACATCGCATATCCGTCCCTTTCCTCGTCCCCGCCGCCCACATGCATGCGCGTCGCCTTGTCCATGGCTATTATCTCGCTATGCCCCCATGAAAGCTCCCCGCTGAGCGGGTCCACCTCGCTGTATGTGGAGTTTATGAGAATCACACCGGGCGTCTCCCCAACTATCTCCTCGGCCTGGAGGACGTCCACGAAATAAGGCCCCTCCGCGCTCCCGTCCGGCATTATCCACAGCCCCTGCACGCCGCTGGAATACTGGTGATCCCTCACCTCCAGGTTCCCGAGCAGGTATGGCACAATCAGCGCCTCCCACAGGATGAACGCAGCAAAAAGCACGATTCCCGCGGCCAGGAACATTTTTTGCAGGCGGTTCATCTCTAATGCCCCCTCAGCGCCTTGAGCATCGTCCAGAGCCCGGAGAGCACCATCGCAAATCCCAGGGATGTAAGCAGCCGATGAGAAGCAAGTAGCTTCCGGGGTTGAGCGGCCCGAGCATCCCCCCCAGCACCCCCGCATAGGTAAGGAAAAAGCTTATCGCCAGCACCACGAGCCCCAATGCAATCATGCGCGTGGAAACCGCGGTGGCCCCCCCTCTCGTGAGGTCCGCTATTATGAACGCAATCCCCGCCGCAAAGAAAGCAAGGAACACCGCCAACAGCTGCAACGCATGCATGGCAAATTCAATCATCTATCATCCACCTCCAAATGCCTCCCCCAATTTCTCCCCCGCCTTTTTCTTCGGGGCGCCGAAAATATCCGAAAGCTCCGCGCGCAGCAGCTCGTTTTTCCTAAGCACCTTTTCCGCGCCCTTCCTCGCAAGGTTCTGCGCAGCCCTGCCATACACCTCCCCGTACATTTCTATGAGGTTCGCGATAATCCTTCTCCTGTCCCCGCTCAGTTCCGCCCCCATGTTCTCATCCACTTTCAGCCCCTTCACGGAATTCGCGTGCGCAATCGCCTCATGCCCCTCAAGCGCATACACCGCGCGCACCATTGATTCCGCCAGTTCTTCGTACGGGTCCTTTCCCAGGTCCTCCCCGGCAAAGCCATACGCCTCCGCAAACCTGAGGAGCGCCCTCCCGGACTGGAACGCGAAAAGAGCCGCAACCAGGAACAGCAGATATCCCAGCACTTCAGGCTCTCCGGGGAAAAAGAGTTCCTGCACCGCATGCACAACCATATGCGCGAGCGCAAAGAGGTATGCGAAGAAAACCCATTTCATCACATCCTTGAACTCCCCCTTTCCCAGCTTGCCCAGCGCATAGTATACAAATATTATGCCAACCGTCCCTAAAGCAATGCTCAGCCCGCCCAGGGCAATGTCCGAAAACATATCCTCCATGTCACATTACCCCAAGACAGTTTCCAGCCGCCTGTCCCCGGTTTCCAAATGGCATATGCCGGGAACCCGGAACCGAAAACTGAAGACCTCCATCAAACCCATTTCACCTTTCCCCCCTTTATGTGCACAGTCCTGTTGCAGAACTGGCTGAGCTGCGATATGAGCATCGGGTCAGTCCCGTCCTCAAGGCTCACAAGCACCCCCTGCGCATTCCACATCCCCATCTTCGCGGTGAAGAAATGCACGAACTTCCCCACCGCCCCCACGCTATTGTACATCAGGAGCGTGGAGACGCTGTCAAGGAATATGACCTTCCCCGGCTTCCGGATTGAGGACGCCGCGCTGCCCAGCGCGATTGTGAGCTCTGTAAGCGAATCCGGGGACGCGATGTAGAGGCAGTCCTTCTCCCTCGCGGATTCCCCGCCAGCCTTCCTGCTTATCATGTCTATGAAGAACATCTTTTCCGTTTCCACGCCGCCCCTCCCCAGCTCCGCCTTCAGGGACGCGTAGGGCTTGTTTGCGGTCACATATATCACTGGCAGCTTCTTCCTGTTCGTAAAATGCCTGAGCACCTTCACTATCATTCCGCTGTAGTCGTCCGGCGCAGCCATGAGAAGAACGATGAACCCCTCCGGGAGGTTCTCGAATGCCTTTTCCAAGTCCACGTTTTTTGCTTGCATCTAACGTTTATATACTTTTGCACGTGCTTATCCAAAAAGCTCCGCCTCCGGATAAAGCTTCAGGCCGCCCTTCTCAATCTTGAACGGCATCAGCTTAAGCGAATGCTGCGTCGCCCTCATCTTCCTCACAAGGAGCGTGCGCGTATAAGCCCCGGTGGCGCTCGCCTGCGTCAGCGAAAGCACCACCACCCCGTCCGCGACGAACTCCTCGAAGCCATTAGTGGAATAGGAGTGCGTCCCCTCCTGCACGTCCGAGATTGCGAGCGCGGTGCAGTTCAGCTTCTTTATCTCCCTGCTCAGGTCGAAGACCATCTTCCTCACATCAAAAGGGTGCTCGAGGTATGAGCTCAGGAGCGTGAAGGAGTCTATGACGAGACGCTTCGCGCCAATCCTCTCAACAGAATCCACTATCATCCTCTTTATCGCGTCGCTCTCGTATATCTCCGGCTTTGCTATCACGAGCCTCCCCTCATCCATGTGCTTCCTGAGGTCCCAGCTGAACCCCGACATGTCGTATATCAGCCTGTCTGGCTCCTCCTCCATGGAAAGATAGACCCCCGGCTCCCCTTTCTCCGCCCCTTCGTACAGGAACTGCATCCCCATTATGGACTTTCCAGTGCCGCACGTGCCCGAGAGCAGGATGAAGCTGCCGACAGGGAAGCCGCCGCCCAGGAGGCCGTCCAGCCCGTGCACGCCGGTGCACACCCTCACGTCCTTTGCCGGAGGGTCCGGGTCATCCGCTGCAGAAACCTTGGATGAGCCGTTGGAGGATTTTTTCATGCATCCATTTCGTAAGGAATTGTTTATAAGGACTTCCGCGCCCTATATCTAAACTTCTCCGAGC
>JAGVON010000037.1 GCA_020052735.1 archaeon
CCTTGGAAGGATGCGCAAAACCATCCTGTCCCCGTCCAGCTGCATCATCCTGTGGAAAGAGCAGTTGGTTCCGTATTCCTTATCTTTCGCAACCACTATCCCGGAACAAATATACGACCCGCCATCCTTCTCGGTATGGTAAGGAATAGGCAAGTCATCAAGAGAAGAAACAGTTTTTTCAAGCGCGGGCGAGTTTTTTGCGGATTTCGGCTTCGTAGGCTTATTTATCGCATCCATCAGCCTTTTCGTAATCTCATCCACCCTGCACCCCAGATACTGCGCAACCAATTCCCGCGTCGCAAATACATTCCCAGCTGCCGAAAACTTCGCCCCTCCGACTTCCGGCGCAAGCATTGGCGTGTCTTCGCGCGCCTTCATCACCGCCGCAAGCTCAAGGTTCTTGGAAACCTTCCTCTTAATCCTGAGCAGCTGCTTTTTCTCCTCCAATTCCTTTACAAAATCCCGAAATGAACCTTTCATTTTCTCCACCTTTTGTACAGATTATGCTTAACCCCCGCCTGGTCCAGCACCTTCCCGACCATGAAATCCACGAGCTGCGAAACGTCCTTATGCTTAGCATAAAATCCAGGTGAAGCAGGCATAACGACCGCGCCTGCAAGGGAAGCCCGTGCCATATTCTCTATCGCCACTAGCGAAAGGGGCGTCTCCCTCACAAGAAGTATGAGTTTCTTCCTCTCTTTCAGCATGACTTCCGCAGCCCGGCCAATCAACCCGCTCCCCGTGCCGTTCGCCACGTTCCCCAGCGTCTTCAAAGAGCAGGGCGCGATTATCATCACATCCGGAGAATTGCTTCCAGAAGCAAAAGGCGCGTCAATCTCGCTCTCCTTAAAGTCCGCTTTGGGCAGTTTCACGCCCTCATATTTCGCGACCTTGCGTGCGGGCCCGCTTATCACTACATATACGGTGTGCCCGAGCTTCTTCAGCGCCTCCACCAGCCGCACCCCATACGTGGTGCCGGAAGCGCCGCTTATCGCAACCACTATGCGCATAATTGAATTCGTTAGCCCTTCTTTTTTAACCTTCCCCTATCTATTCTTCTTATGCAGGTCCTCAAATTGGGCGGCTCAGTGCTCACAAAAAAAGAGGGGTACATGGAGCTGGACCAGAAGAACATTGATTCTCTGGCCAAAATGCTGGGCGGCGTGTGGAAATCCGGGGTGCGCGAATTCATCCTCATCCATGGTGCGGGCTCGTTCGGCCACGCCGTCGTCTTGAAGTACGGTCTGGACAACGGGGTAAGGACGGACGAACAAAAGGCGGGGATGGCGCTCACGCACGCCGCGTGCACAAAACTCTCGCAGGCGGTGGTGGATGCACTTCTCAAGAACGGAGTGCCCGCGGTCGCAGTGCCCGCCGCCTCCATAGGAAAACTCTCAAACGGAAGGATAACCAAGATGGACTCTTCAATAGTGCTTTCCCTGCTTTCCTCCGGCTTTTTGCCAGTGCTGCACGGCGACATGATGCTTGACGACAAAAAGGGCGGGGCGGTCTGCTCAGGGGACCAATTGGTTTCATATTTCGGAAAAGGCGCGGAGAGGGTAATCCTAGGGACGAATGTTGACGGCATCATTGCGGATGGGAAGGTGGTCCCTGAAATAAACGGCGCCAATCTCCAGAGCGTGCTCTCCCATGTGAAGGGGGCGGAAACCGCAGACGTGACGGGGGGAATGCGCGGGAAGCTGGAGGAGCTGCTCAGGATGGGCAAGCCGGCTTACATCGCAAATGCGCTGCACCCTGAAAGGATTGAGAAACTCCTCAGGGGGGAGAAGGCAATCTGCACTGTTGTAAAATAAGGTAAATGGTTAAAAGGGTTATTCCACAATAGCCAATACCATATGAGCGATTCTTCCGGCCAGGGGAAGGGCCCGCAACGGAAAAGCCCGCCGCCGCTTCCTGCGCAAGCCAAGCTTCCGCCAAGGCCCCAGCCGGGGCTGTTGCAGTTGCCGCCGAAGCCATCGCAGCGGCTCCCGCCCCCGCTGAAGCTGAAAACTCCGCCCCCAATCGCTGCACCGCCCCAGAGAACCCTGCGCGAGGCGCTCGGCGAACAATCCTTCATGAACCTCGTGACGGCGATGAGGATAATCTTCTCCTCGTGCCGTGACATCAAACAGGAACTTTTGTCCGTTGAGGGGGAAAGGATCGCCTACAACGGAAAGGATGTTGCATCTTCTTCAGGCGATTCAATCACAATCCCCCTTGCCGCGTTCGGCGAGGAATCGGAGATTTATTGTTGCATACGCGCACATGCGGCGGCTGGCGTGCTTCCGGGTTCCACGGTTGAAGAGCTGGATGCGGCCAAGGGGGGCCGTTTCATACGCGTGGGCCCGGGAGGGATAGAGCTTCGTTGCCCCGAGCCGCCTGCCACAGGGGCCCTGGCGCAGGCCGCATCCGCAGGGACAGAAAACGCGGCGGTATCGGCTGCGAGATCCGCGATAGAGTTGGTGGATGCCGGGCTTAAGGGCGAAGTGAAGGTTTGCGAAGAGAAAGGGGAGAGCAGGGTTTATTTCTCTGACCTTGGCTGGAATGGAAAAAAGGTTGAAAATTCCGGGAAATTCCTCATGGCGATGGGGATTGACGTTGCCCGCGATTACGAGGGCCGGCTGATTTTCATATCCACATGCAATGAAGTGTTCATCTCCTGCGGCGGGGAATCCATTTCCCTCTGCGGGGCCAAGGAAAGGGGATGCAAGCCCTCAGTAATCGTGCATCTCCCGAAAAAGGATGGATGACCATGGCCCCAGAAACCTATTTCCTTGAGGCGTTGCGCCTTCATATGGTGCGCACCCCGTTCCTGGACGCCCTGAAGGCGAGGCGTAGGCACCTTGAATCCCTTTCCCGTGCGAAGGAGAAGGCGCTGCCCTCCTGCGCGCTCGCAATCGCCTCGTACGAAACCGGGGTGCCGCACTTCCTCCTGCTTTATGGGAATGGGGATGGGAAGAGGTACCTCGGCCCCGTAGGCTGCGTGGAGTGGGGCGAGAGCCCTCTGGACGCGGTGCGCAGGATTGCGCAGGAAAAGCTTGGGCTTGGCCAAGGCGACATGGAATGCATGTGCTCGCATTCGTCCTGTTTCTCGGAATCCTGGGAATCCCACCTCTTCACAATGCACGTGCCCCTGAAAAGGATGGGGGAAATCGCGGATGCGGTGAATGCGGGAAGGCACCCTGATTTTATCCTGGGATGCGTCTCAGGATACGGGCAGCTGCTGGACGAGGCCGCGCGGCTGTCCGAGCAGTTCCGCAATGCACCCGATTCTTTTGTGGCGGCCGAGACGTTGAGCGCCTAGAGCGTGGCCAATTTTACCTTTATCCCCCTGTTCTGTGCTTTGGCCTTTTCCAATACGATGCTCGCGGTCACTATGTCCTGTATGCCCAGCCCCGTGGAGTCAAACACCGTGACGTCCGCATCGTTCTGCCTCCCCTTCTTCTTCCCAGCGACAATGTCGCCGAGCTCCGCGGCTATGTCTTCCCTGGAAATCATCTTTTTGGAAATGGGGACGTTGATCTCCCCGGAGTGCGACGCCTGCTCCCAGTCGTCTATCACGATTTTCGCCCGCGTAAGGATTTCAGGCTCCAACTCCTCCTTCCCCGGGGCGTCCGCACCGATTGCGTTTATGTGCATGCCCGGGTGTATCCACTCCTTCTTCACCACGGGCTGGTGCACCGGCGTGGTCGTAATGAGCACATCGGAATCCGCGCACGCCCTCGCCCCATCCGCAACTTCCGCCTGGAAGCCGAGGGATTTTGCGAACTCCACGAATTTCTGTGCGCTTTCCGGGTTCGCATCAACCGCATAGACCTTCTCTATTTTCATCACTTCCTTGTGCGCCATCAGTTGCGTGTGCGCCTGCATCCCAGTCCCAATGAATGCAATATTTTTCGCGCCCTTCTTCGCCAGGTGCTTGGTCGCGATTGCGCCCGCAGCCCCGGTCCTCATCGCCGTGAGCCAGGAGCCGCCCATGACCGCGAGCGGAACTCCGCTATCCACATCAACCAATATTACGGTAGCGAGAACAGTCGGCAGGTTCTTCTCTTTTGGATTGTTCGGGAAAACAGTGACCGCCTTCAGCCCGCTCTGCTTCAGGTTTTTGAGATAAGCGGGCATCACCCTCAAATCGCCCGTGGGGTACATTATGTACATCTTGGGCGGCATCTCCACGTTGCCGTGCCCCCTCTCCCTGAACGCGGTCTCAACCGCGGGGATCACATCCTTCATCTGGAGGATTTCCTTCACCAGCGCTTCTTCTATCACTAGGGTTTCAGACATTCATTCCACCTTTTGCACCAAATTGGCGGATAAGGAATAAAAAGGTTGGCGAGCCAGCGCTCAAAGCTCCTCTTCCTTCGGCGCTTCCAGATTGAGCTTCTCTCCGTGCCTCATCGCCGGAGGCATCAGCTCCCTCTCCTGCTTCGCGATTATGGACGAGATAAGATGGTTCGCTATCGCCCTAGCCACAAGGAAGGCGAGGTGCTCCCTCTCCTCCGCCTTGCAGCGGACCGCGCATCCCCGGAGCTTCGGCACGTATGCGGTGAAGACGCCTCCCTCTTCCACCACCACGACGTCGTATCCCTCCACGCGCATCCTCGTCATTTTTCCAGCTCCATCCTTTTTGCCATCGTGCGCATGTCCGTGTTTCTGTAATCCAAATCCGTGGGGAGGATGCCCGCCTTTTCCGCGGCATCCGCCACCCTCCTCCTCTCCGCTAGGATTTCCTTCGGGACGAATGCAGGCGCTGGCCCCGCCCCCGCAAGCTCGCCGCGCATGGTGCGGCGTTTCGCGGGCGCCTCTGCCGCGCGTGCGGCTGTCTCGTTGAACCTGATTCCCCTTATTTCCGCCGCGGCGCAAATCGCCCTTATCATCCTCTCCGCGTCCTTAACGCGCCTCGCGGAAATCTTCTCCGCCTTCGCCTTCTGCAGGCGCCTGCACACGGTGAGCAGGGAAGTCCTGCCGCTTATCGCAAAATCAGGACGCACCGAAGAAAAGAAATCCTCCAGCTCCCCGTAGAATGCGGGCGGGAGCGAACCCGCCTTCATCTTTCCCAATGCAGATGGGAGCATCATGCCTAGATGTTGGTGTGGCGGGTTTTAATACTTTTCATGCGGAATTAATACCATGATAAAGATGGGCCCGAATGCAGGAAACCACAATTCCGACCCGCCAAAGAAAGATGGCGACAGGGGGCTCCCTTTTTTCAAGACCGAGGCGTACCGCAGGTTGATGGCTGAACGCACAGCCGCTAAGGATAAGATTATTCCAGAACCAAAGGAAGTGCCCGGCTCGGAAGCCATCGCTTTCCTCAGGTCCATAGGCACGGGATGGGACGTGGAGCTGGAGCGCCTCCTTGCGGTCCCGGGCAGGCTTTTCCACCTGCGGACCGGGCCTTATACCCAGTATTCCAGCACCGATAACATGGACATGGGCGCCATTTTCCAGAGCCTGAGGGCGGGCGGCAAATCATTTTCCACTGGCATGGAATACGGCTTCATGGTTTATGACAGCGCCAGCGCAACCCACTTCCTGCTTTTTGACGCGAAGCGCAGGATAGTGGTGCGGGACATCGTGCAGGTATATGACGAGGACGGGGGGCAGAGCTGGGCTGGCATAAAGCAGGCGATGCTTCTTGCGCTCAAGCGGGCCGGGGGCGAAACCGCGGTCAAGGAAGGCCTTATCGCAGTATACGACCGCGAATCCTACAGGTCCGCACTGGCGAAGCTTGAGACAGTGCAGTGAATCCGCAAATCCTTTTTTGCCACATGGCGCTCATTGTGGCCGCGTTGCCTCTTCCCTGGTGGTTTCCTCGGGTGATCTCGGGGCGGGCTCACGCGGCTGGGATGATGGGGCCCTCCCCCCCGGGTACCTGTCCTGGGAGTAAGTATCCAGAGCCGAATTGTCGCCATCCGATGCTGCGGATTCGGCGAGCATGCGTTCCTCCCGCTCGGTCCTGAGCACAAGGTCCCCTATGCGGTTCCAGTTGTCCTCCATGCCGCGGGCGCCCCTCTCCGCAATGAATTCCAGCACGGGCAGCTGCCCGCACTCAATCGTTGACTGGCCGGTCATTTCTCCGAAGCCAACGCCAGCCCTTATCACCCCTCCCCGCATGGTCGCTTCCACCGCGCTTCCGGCAAGCTCCGGAGGGATTTCTGCCGCAGACCCGAAGACCGCGAACGTGGTTACGCCGTATTCAACCGCGCCCGGGAAGCCCTCGGGCACGGGCGCAACATAAACCCTCCTGCCTTCCGGGAACGCCGCAGCGAACTCCTGCGGATAAGACGCCGTATATTCGTACCTCGGCCTCATCACCTGCCTGCCGTCGGAGAATTCTATCAGCGTAACCGGGTCCCCATTCATCGGGGTCTCGCGGTGCGAGTAGCCGTTGGTTGGGAACGTTGCCATTTCCATGGTTGTGGGGGGTACGCCGAGGCCCACCGGCTGGCCCTCGTTCGCGCCGTACACGGCCGCAAGCGCATCAACGTATTCGCTTTCCCTGCCGAATTCCGTAAACCAATGCTCTATGCCGTTGAAAATCGGCCCGTCGCCATTTTGCCCGAATGCCTGCCGCACCACATCCTCCACCGTAACGAAGCGGGGTTCCCTCCCCTCCGCGCCCGCTACCGACACCTCATGCATGTTGATGTTCTTGGTGAGCCTCACGAAGAACGCGTGGATGTCCACCATGCCATACATTTTGTTCATGGCCGAGAAGTTGAAGCTGCCATCAGACCTCCGGCTCGCCATATACGACCCTGCGGAGTCTATGTCTATGTTGGCGAAGGTGGCCATCGTTATCCGCCCTTCGGCATCCATCTCCAGGTGGCGGGCAGGGAAGCTCATGGCCTGCACAAGCCGCCTCTCTCCGGCAGGCCCTGTCCTGAGTTCGTACCCAAGCGCCTCAAGGTCCTGCGCCGATGGATTCACGAGCTCAAGCTTAAGCATGAACACGTTGCGCCCATGCCTGTCCGATATTCCGAGGAAATAGGAGCCCGCCATCGCGAAGCCGTAGTCCTCCCAGAACCTCTGCGGGTCCGTGGCCAGCATTTCGGCGAATTCCGGGCTGAACTCCAAATCCCTCACGCTCGTGCCTCCGATTGCCCGCACCTCCATATCCCGTCCATATATGGGCAGCACACCGTGGTATTCCAGTATGCTCTCCACCATCCCGTATGCGGACAGCGTGCCGTCGGGCTGCATGTACTGGAGCGCCCCGCCCCCCATGCGGTTGGTTATGACCGCCGGGGCGGGTATGCCTGACATGTTGCTGTAAATGGATGCGTTGCGGTCCGGCACGAGGTTCTGCCTCTTCGCGTAGAGGTCGTGCATAACGCCATCCGGCCCCTCCACCGTGACCCTGTACGCCCCGACCGCGCCGCTCATGAACTTTATTGAGACGACCCTCCCGTCGGGATGCATCTCCCTTATCGCGCCCAGCATGTCGCCGGAAGTCAGCATGCCGAAAAGGAAGCCGTCGTCCGCAAGCGTCCTGAAGTTTGCGTACTCGTCTGAAAGCATCTGCCCGTACGGCGCTAGCTCTATCCCGAGCGCATCAGCAAGAAACTGCCTCGCCTGCTGGAGGGAGCCGGCCTGGATGTAGATGTCGCTGAGCACCCCCGGCTTCACCGTGTATCTCCCGAGCTGCTCCGCATACGCGCTTTCAATGCCCCTGCCTATCCCCGAGTTTAGCGCCGTGAATTCGGTGAGGTAGGCAATCTCCGCATTCCTCCCCTGGCCATGCAGCTTGGAGATGTAATTCGCCTGGTCCTCCATGGAAAGCATCGCGAACGAATCCAGCGCCGCTGCCCTTTCCTCCATGGTGGTTGCCCTTGCGCCGCCCATCCTACGCAGCGTGGAATCCATCTGCTCCACATCCATTTGCGCGCCCACGCGCCCCTGGAGCATCCTGGATGCGGTGCCTATGTTCCCCCGCCCCATCTGTTCCACCGCGGCGCCGAGCAGTTCCCGCAGCTCGCCGCCCATCCTGCCCTCCGCATACCCTGCGAGCGCGCCTTCCATCCCCGGCGGCAGCTCCCCGAGGGTGCGCATGTCCGCGCTCAGGACGGAAACCCCTTCCGCGCTTACGCGCACAGTATATTTCGTGCCGTCCCTGGCAGTGACCTCAACATCCAAGTATGGCCTTTCGCCGATGCCGAGCCGCCCGGAAACCTCTCCAGCCCGGAGGCCTGAGAAGCTGTCCTGCGAGGATTCCAGTTTTGCGGCCATCTCCCTGCCGAAAGCCAGGTCCGCCCCGGAAACTCCCCGCCTCCCTTCAGCCGCCGCCTTCGCGTCCGCAAGCTGCCGCCCCAAGGTAGCGAGCGCTTCTTCGCGGGGCACTTCAACTGCAGGCCTTTCGGTTCCCGCAGCCCGCGCAGTGCCTTCCCTGCCGGGCACCATCACTTCCCCTTCCCTCGGCGCAGGGGGACGGACCATCTCCTCAAGCGCACGCGTGGCCGCTCGCCTGCTTATTTCCGCAGGCCTTCTCCTCTCAATGAGCTCAAGTACTGATGCAACCGCCGTACGGGCCACCTCCTCACGCGCTGCCCTCGCTTCCGCCCGCATCTCGCGCGCGGCAACAAAGCCCCCTGCGGCGCTCCCGAGATGCACCGCCGGCATGAGCGCCATCCCCAAACTGATGACGGCCTCGCGCGCATTTCCCGCCGCGAACTGTTCCGAGGCAACCAAGCTCATGTCCACGAGGAAATAGCCGCCCACGCCCAGGCTCGCGATGTTGACGCCCGCCGCAACATTCCCTATGCTCCTGGCGCTCGCGAGCGCGCCGGCCCCCATCACCTCCATCTGCGCGGTGCGCAGCATCTGCAACGCGGCGCCGAGCACGCCCGTTCCAACCATCAGCCCGAGGTTCAACCAGTTGCTTGCAGAAACCTGCCCATCGTCTTCATATTCCGTGGCAACCGCATCTATCGCGGTGCTCGTGAATATTATCGTGGTGAGCGTCGGCCCGACCACGGGGATGAATCCCACCACCGTGCCGCCGGCGGTAATCCCGGCGTGGAACCAGAACCTGTTGTCCTCCACGCGCCCCTGCATCCCTTCCACTATGCGCTCCGCATCGGAGAGGTTCTGCCCCACAAACAAAGAGTTTTCAGGTTTCGCAAGCTCGGAAACAAGATGGAGAACCTCCCTCTGCGACGAGTTGAAATCAGCGAGCGACTGGCTCAGCTCATGGAGTGGTATGCCGAACACCGCAAGCTCCACCAGGCCCGCCGCCTTCTGCCTCCACCCCACTTCGCCCACCTGTTCCGCGGACGGGGAAGCCAGCGCAAGGGTGAACGCCTCCTTCTGCAGTTTGAAATAATCCGAGAACTCCCCCCAGTCGCCCTGCGTGAAGCCGCGCTCGCGCGCGGATGCGGAAACCTCCCCGCTCCCGCCGAGCATGTAGCCCTCCATCGCGAGTATCCGGTATCCCACCGATGTCCCGTACGCCCTCACCGCGAGCGGGATATTGCCCTGCACGAGCGCCTTCAGCGCGTCCTCAAGGTATTCCCGCGATTGCGAGAGCGCCTCCCGCGCCTGCGGAGGGGCGCCCGTGGGCGTGAGCGTCTTCGCATAATTCTCCAGTTCCTGCATCTGCCCCGTGATGAAGGACGCACCCACCATCATCGCGGATGCGTTGTCCGCCTCCACCTTGAAATCCTTGAGGAATTGCGCATAATCCGCGAGCGTGGCCGAGGATGCATCCAGGTATTCATCCTTGGAATAGAGCATCCCGCCCAGCCGGAGCGAAAGCTCCCCCCTCCTGCCGTCCAGCGCCATCGCCCTCTGCTGCGCGGAGCGCCTCACGGATTCCTTTTCCGCATCGGTGAGTTCGCTCCCTTCCAGCACTCCATAATATGAGTGTATTATGCCGGACAGCCCCTCGCCCGCGAGGTTCAGCTGCGCGATTGAATTCTCTATATTCCTCGCCCTCACGAGGCGTTCCGCGACCACCTTGAACTGGCCCTCAAGCGCATCCTTCGCAGAGTTGTATGCATCCACGCTCCCGGAGAGCGCCGCAGTTTCGCAATTCGCAAGCAGCTGCTCAAGCGTGGGGCTGCCCATCAGCGCCTCGTCCTCCTCATGGTGCGCCAAATCATATGCGCGCACGTCCGCATACCTTATGGAAGGCCCGGCTGCGGAAACCTCCACGGCTGCGACGGGCGCCTCCACTGCCACGGAGGGAATCCCCTCCGCCTCCCGCATAAGCCGTGCATCCGTGCCGGTGTGGAACTCCACGTTCGCAGTGTCCGGCTGCTCGCTGAAATACAAATCCTTATATCCGGCGAACGCCGCCATCAGGTGCCCGGTGTCCGCAACCCTCTGCATCCCGCGCTGGAAAAGCCCCGCCGCCTCCCGCTGGGATTCCGGGGAATCCTCGCGCCTCCCTTCGCTGATTGCGGTTTCCCACCTCATCGCGTCCAGCATGTCCTGCATGCCAGATGCGTAGCCGGGGACGGACGCGTTGTCCCCGGAGAATAAAGAGTATCTCCAGCCCGCTTCAACGGTTTCCATTTCCGGGTTTCCATTTTCCAGCATCCTGCCCGTTTCCACCTGCCCGGCCGCGCCGTAGTAATCCTCAACATATCCCATCAGGAGGCGGGCCCCGGCAAGGTCCCCGTTTGCGGCGCGCTGCTCCGCAACCTCCAGCGCCTTGCGCACGGCGTCCCTCCCCAACGAGCGCCCTTCCGTGAGCGCATGGAGCCCCTCTGCCTGCATCTCCACGGCAAGCCGCTCGCTTGATGAATAGCCCTGCATGAAAATGGATGAGAGGGAATCCAAGTCCGCGCCCGGTTCGGCATATCCGAGAAGCGCATCCTCCATCCCGGACGCGTCAAGCCGCGCATCCAATCCGGTTATCTTCCCGTCCGCATCCCTCTGCGCGATGCCCCCCACCGCGTTCATGTAAAGCGCGGTGAGCGCAAGGAGCGCGGCCACTTCCTCCGCCCTCCCTTCCGCCGCGAGCCCCTCCACGGAATGCAGGGCGCCGAAAACCACTTCCGCCTCGTGCGGGGTTGCTTCGCCCCATCCCGCGCCAGCGAGCGACGCCCTCATCACGGACGCCTGTGTGAGCGCGTTCTGGAGGAGGAGCGCCTCCCCGAACTTCGTGGATGAATCCGCCCCCATCGCCATCTCCGCATCAATCGCATTCTCCATCTCAAGCGAATGCTCCAGGCCGGTCCTCCATGCATGCGGGGTGGAATCCAAGGCGCCCGCATACTGCGTTGCCATATAAAGGAGCCGCTCCGCGCCATCCAAATCGCCCTCGGAAACCCGCATCGCAACGATGTCCGCCACGCCCGAAACCCTTTCCCTCCTTTCTCCTTCGGAAGCGGACGCCCCCTCCCCGGTTGAGTATCCCTGCGCGAGCTTCTCCGCCTCAATGCGGAGCGCCGCCCCGCGCAAATCCATGGCGAGTTCGGCAAGCCCTCCCTGCCCCCCGCCCAAACCGGTTTCCAGCCCCGCGCCTGCGGCGCCTTCCTTCACCGCGCGCAGCGCATCGGCATAATTGCCCACATAATCCTCCGCGCCCTTCCTCCGGTCCAGCCCCTTCGCGTCCGCCTCAATGCGCGCGAGGGAATACGCGAGCGCGGCCACGCCAATGTCCCCATCACGGAGGGCGTCCATCGCCTTCCCTGCGAGCCATCTTGCGCTCCCTTCCTCCGAGGCCCTCCCCGGCCCGCTTTCCGCAAGCGCGGCGCATCCCTCTATGATGCCGGTTATGCCTTCCCAGTCCGACCTCACCCCCGCCTCAAAATCCGAGAGCGCCGCGGCCCCGGCCCTGGGCTCCACCTCCCCCCGCGGGTCCGCGAGCATCCCGGCAAAACCGGAAAGTGAAGATAGATATTCCCCGCCCACGGAACTCATCAGGAAATCCCTGTTGCGCAGGAAAACATCCGCGGCGTCCAGCAGGAGCCGGCCGCGCATCGCGTCGCCCTCCATGAAGAATGCGGCGGCGGAGTCCATGGAATCCGCAATCGCTGGCGGCGCGCCCGCTGAAAAAAGCGCCCTCGCGGCGGACACAACTTCCGTCAGCTGCCCAAGGCGCATCCGCGCATCGTCAAAGGCGGCCTGCGCCCCATCCTTATCCCCTTCCGCGAGCATCCTGTCCGCGGAGTCCAGCCCGGCGAGAATCTGTTGCGCCGGCTGCCCGAACCTCCCTTCCACCCCTCCGACCTGCGCCTGCGCGAATTCCTCCAGCGCGCCGCGCATCCCTTCAATGTAATCCCCGAGCCGCGCCCTCCCCTGTTCAGGGGAAAGCCCGACGGTGCGGTCTATGTCCACGGCCACATCCAGCGCCGAGCGGAATGTTTCCTCCGCCGCCTCCAGCTGCCCCAGCACCTGCGGGGAAACGGGCACGGGCGGCTGCGCGCCCTGCCTGAGGAATTCGTTCGCAAGCTCCTCCGCACGCTGCGCCTGCGCATTTGCAGGATGCGTTTCTTCCCTTTGGGCCCGCCC
>JAGVON010000006.1 GCA_020052735.1 archaeon
ATGCCGGAAAAGAAGAAGGCAAAAAAGAAAGGCAAAAGAAAGAAAAGCATGTTCGGCGCGGACATGTGGCTTCAGAAAACAGGCATGGATGATGTCCGGGACCACCATGACCGTGAGTTTTGAGCAGTGATGATTATGGAGACCCCGAAAGGAATGCGTGATTTCCTCCCCAAGGACATGATGCCCAGGGAGGAGGTTTTCCAGAAGATAAGGGAGACGTTCCGGGAATTCGGCTTCGTGCCCCTGGAAACCCCGGCGCTGGAATACATATCCACCCTGAATGCAAAGAACCAGGGAGGGGACGAGATTGCCGGCCAGATTTTCGCCCTTGAAGGCGAGAAGCTCGGATTGCGGTTTGACCTCACCGTGCCGCTCGCCCGCGTCGCCGCCTCCACCTCTTTTCCAAAACCGTTCAAGCGCTACCAGATAGGGCGCGTATGGAGAAGGGAGGAGCCGCAGAAGGGGAGGTACAGGGAGTTCTGGCAGGCCGACGTGGACATAGTGGGATGCGCGTCCATGCGTGCGGAAGCTGAACTTTTGGAAGTGGCCTCGCTCGCGCTCAGGCGCCTCGGGTTCCCGGAATTCAAAATCCTCCTTAACAATAGAAAGATATTGAACGGCGCCCTGGATGCCGCCAAAATAAAGGAGAAGGGCAAGGCGATGCGCATCCTGGACAAGGCGGACAAGGTCGGCGAGAAAGAAGCGGAGAAGATGCTCCGCGCCGAGTTCGGCCAGAAGGGGGAGGAAATCCTGAAGATGCTCCCCACCAAAGGAAGCAACGAGGAAAAGCTCGCCGCGGTTGAGCAATACTCCGCCGAAGGGGTGAAGGAGCTCCGCGAAATACTCTCATTCTTCCCGCACGTTGAAATGGACCTGAGGATGGTGCGCGGGCTCGGCTACTACTCCGGCCCCATATATGAGATAAAGGCGCCCGGCCTCTCGGGCAGCATAGCCGCGGGCGGAAGGTACGACGGCCTCATCGCCATCTATGGGAAGGACGAGCCGGCAACGGGCATAAGCCTGGGCGTGGAAAGAATAGCGCTCCTCCTCTCCGAAAAACACGAGGCCAAAACCTACACAAAAGTTTTCATCGCCTCCCTCCCGGACGCATACGATTACGCGCTCTCCATCGCGCGCAAGCTCAGGCAGGCAGGCATCCCTGCTGAAACCGATTTGATGGGAAGGGCGCTCGGGAAGCAATTGGATTATGCAAACTCCCAGGGCATCCCCCACATAATCGTCGTGGGAAAGAAGGAGATGGACGAAAAAAAAGTGACGCTCAAGGACATGAAGACCGGGAAAAGCGGCTACCTATCCGTGGACGAAGCGCTCAAGATGCTGAAGTGATCCGATGGATGTGCTGCACAACAAGCTCGTGAAGCCAATCGTATGGTTCTCCGCGCTCCTCCTCTTCCTAATGCTCCTGCTCTCCCTCCTCCGCACCAGCATCTTCTACGGGAGCGAGATGCCTGAGCAGCATGTGATATTTGAAGTGGTGTTCCTGCTCCTTCTCGCAATAGTGGCGGAAAGCATAGTTGTATATCTAAAGCAGCCCACGGTGCTCGTGCTCCTCCTCCTCGGCATACTCATCGGCCCCAGCTTCATCGGATATGCGTGGGGCGCAATCCAGCCCATCTTCCCATTCCTCCCGCCCGAAGCCCCCTCCCTAATCCTCAATACGCACCTCATAGACGTCTTCGCCCAGCTGGGCGCGATAGTGCTCATGTACAAGGTCGGGCTCCATTCATCAATCTCCAAAATATTCAGCGGCAGGAACTTCGTGATAGCGTTTTTCGGCGTCCTCATACCGTTCGGGGCGGGCTACCTCTTCGCATCCCTCACCGGCGGCTCGTTCATATACGCGCTCTTCTTGGGCGCGGCCCTCACAGCCACGAGCGTAGCCGTGACCGTCGCGCTGCTCAAGGATGCCGGCTTAGTGGACAGGGATTTCGCGCAGGCGATAATCGGCGCCGCGGTGATAGACGACATCCTCTCCCTCCTTGTCCTCTCGCTTGTGCTCAACATCCCGCCCTCGCTGGACGCAACATCCCTCCAGCCCTTCGCGATGACGCTCATCTCGGCGCTCATCTTCATGGTGGGCGGCGTATATGCAGGAAGATGGTTCGTCTCCACCCGCATAGACAAGAAGGAGATGAGCGACAAGCGCTTCCTCTACGCGCTCGCATTCGTCTTCTTTTACGCATATTTCGCCGAGTTCATCGGGCTCTCCAGCATAGTCGGCGCCTTCCTCGCCGGGCTCCTCCTCAATTACAGCAGGCACAGGGAGGAGATAGAGAAGCGCTCCTATGCCCTAGAGATACTCTTCACCCCAATATTCTTCATCTCCCTGGGGATGCTCGTTGACGTGGGCGCACTCTACGCGTTCGCGCTGCCCATACTCCTCATAACCATAATCGCAATAATCACCAAGGTCGCGGGCTGCGGGCTCGGCTCCCTGCTCACCGGCTTCGGCAAGAAGGAATCCGCCCTCATCGGCGTGGGCATGAGCCCCAGGGGCGAAGTGGCCCTCATCGTGGCGCTCATAGGGCTCACCGCGGGCGCGCTCACGCAGGCAGAGTATTCCATAATATCCGCGATGGCGTTCCTCACCGCCGTAGTCACCCCGCCGCTGATGGCGCCTTTCCTGAAGGGGTGGAAATGATGGAAGTGCCCACCTTTTTCCTGAAGGGAAAGCAGGCGTTCCGCATGGACACAGGCTCAATGCGCATGCTGGGAAACGCCGCCCAGCTCGTGCGCTCCCTTTCCGAAGAATACGCCTTATTCCACATCATAGACCAGGACGCATTGAAGGGGAACAAGTCCAATTTTGACTTATATGACCATCTTACCTATTTCACGCACGTGCAGGTTGAGTGCAAGCCGGACCCCAAGCTCATCTCCGCGCTCCTCAGGATGGAAGTCCGCGTCGTGGTTGACCTACCCGCCTCCATTGACTTTGAAAAATTCGGCAAGAAGAAAACCCTCCTCGTGGGGAAGGTGAAGCCCGGGTTTGCGGAGCCGTTCCCCCCAATCCGCGAAATAATCCTGGATGGAAAAGATGACGAGCTTGCAAAGCGCATCCTATCCGAGGACAAGCGCCTCTTCGTAAAGAAGGCGCATTACCCCAAGGGCTTCAGGCGCGCCTTCGGCGTCCTGTTTGAACTCTGAGGCGCGAATTTTCCCGTTGGAAAATGCGCCCTTTTTTGCTGTTGCAAAATTGGGTTGCGAAAATCGGGGCATTTTTATTCCTTTTCCGCAATTATTCCCCCATGAATACTCCAAAGGAAAACTTCTCGGAATGGTATAATGAGATAATAAAGGAGGCGCACCTCTGCGACCTCAGGTACAACCTGAAGGGCTTCATGGTCATTCCGCCCAACGCGGCACAGGTAATGAAGACAATGTACCGCATCTACGAGGAAGCCCTTGAGAAGAAGGGCCACAAGCCCGCCTATTTCCCCGCGTTAATCCCTGAAAGGAACCTCAAGTCCGAATCCGAGCACGTCGCGGGCTTCGTACCAGAGGTGTTCTGGGTTACCGAAACCGGGACCGCAAAACTGGAGGAGAGGATTGCGATGCGCCCCACGAGCGAAACGGCGATGTACCCCATGTACGCCCTCTGGATAAACGGGAAATCCGACCTTCCCCTGAAGATTTACCAGAGCTGCCAGGTCTGGAGGCACGAAACCAAGGCGACGAAGCCGTTCATCCGCACGCGGGAATTCTACTGGATAGAGGCGCACGACGTGTTCGCCACCGAAGAAGAGGCGGCCATGCAGGTGAAGGAAGACATGATGACCGCGGAGGAGGTAATCCACCAGCGCTTCGGCGTCCCCTTCATATTCTTCAAAAGGCCCCAGTGGGACAAGTTCGCGGGCGCCGTTGACACGTACGCGGCGGATGCCCTCATGCCCGACGGAAAAACCCTCCAGCTTCCATCCACGCACATGCTGGGGCAGAACTTCTCCAAGGCCTTCAACGTGAGGTACATGAACGAGGACGGCTCCTACACATTCGCATGGCAGACAACCTACGGCCCGGCGATTTCCCGCATCTATGCCGCCATCTTCTCAACGCACGGCGACAGCAAGGGATTGGTCTATCCGTTTGAGCTTGCGCCGGTGCAGGTCATCATAATACCAATAGTAAAGAAGGACACCGAGGCGGAGGTAAGGAAGAATGTGGAGGAGCTCAAGGAAGCCCTCTCCGCGCATTTCCGCGTGGAAGCTGATTTCTCCAACAGCACTCCCGGCTTCAAGTACAACAAATGGGAGCTTTTGGGGGTTCCAATCCGCATAGAAATCGGGATGCGGGACATCCAGAAGGGCGCCTGCGTAATGGCTAGGCGGGACACCGGCGAGAAAAAGGAAGTGAAGCTGGACAAGGTGGAAGAAGAGGCGCGGAAGGCGGGCATCTCCCTCACGGAAAACCTGAAGAAGAAGGCGGATTCCTGGTTCTCCGGCCTCCTCCACCAGGCGGATTCGGAAAAGGACCTGGAAAAGGCGGTGGAAA
>JAGVON010000024.1 GCA_020052735.1 archaeon
CGACGTGGACGAGCAGTTCGGCTCCGGGATTTCAAAGTCAAAGAGCGGGAGGGGGCTGCGCGGGAAGAAGGGCCGCTGATTAGATTGGGCCCACCCGGATTCGAACCGGGGATCCCTACCGTGTGAGGGTAGTGTCTTGACCGCTCGACTATGGGCCCTAAAAGAGAAAATAATAAGGTGCGGAAGTCCTTAAAAACAGTTCTCCCCGAAAAAGTATTAGAATGCCTTCAGAATATATTGTTCTGAAGTATTCCGAGCCGAGGTAGCTCAGCCTGGCTGGAGCGCCAGACTCATAGGATTTGGCCGACGCCCCGTTGCAGGGAATTGCAGCGGAAATGGGGCGGAGGGCAAAACGTTCTTATGAGTACTGAGGCGGCATTTCCGCCTATGACTTACAAAGGCGTATCTGGGAGATTTGGAGGTCGGGGGTTCAAATCCCCCCCTCGGCATAATACGAGTTCCTGCGGGCGCAAACCCTTATTTTTTCCATTTGAGGGGGCAGCAGCCGAACATCTCCTTCGCATCGTAGAACATCCTGCAGAAGAAGGCGCATGCGCCCTTCAGTTCGCCTTGCCCTTTTTTGGTCAGGGAATATACCTTGTTCCCGTCCGCGCTGATGAGGCCCTTTTCCCTGAGCTCCTTCAACGCTGGGTATATGGTGCCCGGGCTCGGCTTGGAGCCCTTCCTCCTTTCAAGCTCGGCCGACAGCTCCGCGCCGCTCATGCTTTTCTTGCCAAGCAGCCAGAGGATAAGGTAGGAAAGGAACCCCCTCATGTCGCAGCATTTCATGGGTAATACACCATTCGCGGGTATTTAGCCCTTTCGCCAATATCGGACAACCGATAGGCATTTAAATTGGTCCTCCCCGGTATAATCATCGGATAACCGATATATGAGGTGAAATGGATGAAATGCAAGGAATGCAAAGTGGTGTGCGAAGGGAAGGAAGTGGCGACAATCTCCTGCGACGAAGGCGGCTTCAGCATAAAATGCACCGAAGAGGGCAAGAAGCTCTGCGGGGAAATGAAGGCTGGGTGCTGCTGAGGCGGCACCTTTTTTTCTTTTTTTGGGAAATGCGCGCAGCTACTGATTTTACGGGAAGAGATAAAAGAAAAGTATCGCCGCCGCAGGAATGGTAATATTATCGTCCAGCGGGAGGGGAAGGGATTCAACGATTGCGCATACTATCGCAAGGGGGATTGCCGCAGGGCCGATGAAAAGGTATGCGGTGAGGGAGCCGAAAAAGAAGGCGGCGCTCCCTTCCAGCGTCTTGCGCGGGTTGTAAGGAATCCCATATTTGCCGCCCTGGCCAAAGATTGTGGAGAGGGAATCTCCGAATGCAAGGACGCAGATTGCCGCGGAGAGGGCGTTGGGATCTCCTATTGCAACGGCGGCCATGAGGATGCCGAACGCATACCATGCGGAGCCGAAGCCGGGTGCGCGCACCCCGTCCCTCTCAAAGTTCTCTATGAACCAGCTCACGAACGGGAGCTTGTGGGAGCGGATTACGAGGTGCATGGCCATAAGCCCCGCGAGTATGCCGGCGAAGAGGACCATCTCAAGCGTGTGCCTTCCGTAGAACTGGAGGATGAGGAGGAAGATTATCCCGATTGCGATGTGTATGATTTTCCTACTTTGTTCTTTCAACGAATGCACCCCATAGAAGGTCCGTGAGCTGGTAGGCGATTGGTGCCACGACCAGCGCGGCCGCGATGTCCTCAAAAGTATGGACGCCAAGGTAGAAACGGGAATAAGCGACAAGGAGGGCGAAAAGCCAGTAGAGGGGGAAGTAGCGGCTCCCTATGAATGCAATCATCAGCGTGAAGGCAATGGCGGCGTGGCCGCTGGGAAGCGAATAGTCAAGCGGGCACTGGATGAGCGAATCCCCGTCAAGGCAGGGGCGCGGCTGCATCACCAGTTCTTTTGCGGCGAGGGTAAGGAGGCCGGCAATGATGAGGGCAACTGCAATCTTGGCGCGCTTCTCGTTGCGCGGCTCTGTTGCCAAAACGGCGAGTATGATGATGGCGAAGAAGGCGTATGGGTTATCCAGGGCCTGCGCAAATGAGATGAATGCCTGCGTTGCCAAATCCATCCAAATTCACCAGAAGGGCACGCCCGAGAATATGTGGAAAAGGGCGATGCCTGATAATGCAAGGAGCGAAAAGTATTTTATGAATGAGGATGGGCGGCCCTCCGCATAGGAGATGAAGGCGGCGGAGAGGAATGCGTAAATTGCGAGGTAGGAGACGGCGTCGTCCGCGATTCCGGGCGGGGAGCCGCCTGCGATGCCCCCCGCGAGGGACATTGAGGAGCCGATTATGAACGGGATGAGGAGTGCGCCTGAGATGAGGGTGTACTTCTGCATGGCGAGGAGCGCTTCACGCTCGCGCCTCATCTCTATGGCGGAGAGGAGGTCCTCGGCGAGCATGGACAGGTAGCGGGAGATGTCGTGGCCGGCGCCGAGCGCGTGGGAGAGAAAAATGGAAAACCTGCGAAGGAGTGGCGAGCCGTTCCTCCTCCAGAGGTCGTCCAGAACGGATTCCGGCTTCACGTTCGCGTGCGCTTGCTTGAGCGAGATGGAGAGCTCGCCGCGGAGCGGGGGCATGGAATACTTTTCCATGGATGCGAGCAGCGGCTCAAGCCCGCGGCCAGGCGGCTGGGAGGAGACGGAGAGGACGACGTCGGGCAGGGATTCCTCCACCTTCTCGCGCTTGCTTTCCTTCATGTATGAGGGGTAGGATAGGGCCGCGGCGGCGGCGAGGACAAGGATGAGCGCGGGAAGGCGCGGGATTTCCGTGTATTGGAGGAGGGCGAATAGAACAACGGCGGCGAAGGCGGGGATGAATGTGGATAAAGGAAACCTCGGCGCGAAGAAGGACGGGGGGAACATCGCGGCTGCGAAGAGGAGGACGAGCGCGGAGAGGGCGGGGAGGAGCACTAGCATCATGAGCTGGATGGACGAGGCGTCCATGTTGCCGAATGGGGATACGCTGCCCAGGGATGAGAAAATTATCATGAACGCGGGGAGTATGACGGCAACAGCGATGAAGAGGAGGGAGAGGACGGACTGGCGCGAGGCGGCGTTCTTCATTGAGTGCTTCTGCATGGAGAGGAGGTCGTTGGAGATGCGGATGAGGTCGCCGCCCGCCTTCCCTTTTTCATATGCGGAGGAAACCGAGAGGATTGCGCGGCGTATCGGGATTGAGCTGAGGCGCTCTGCAAGATGGGAAAGGCAGGATGGGATGGATGCGCCCCTGCGCACGTCCCTTTCCATCGCTTTGAGTTCCTCGGAGAGCGGGGAGGTTCCTTTGGAGATTATGGACAATGATTCGGCGAACGGGACATTGAGCTCCAAAAGCATCCCGAGCATGCGCAGCGAGAAGGGGAGCTCCGCTTCCATCCTGGAGATGCGGCCCATGAAGATTATGCGGGGAAGGCGGAGCATAAGCAGGAAGATTATGGCTGCGGAGAGGAGGATTGCGGCCAGGAACACCGGGATGGAACCGGAGAAGATGCCTGCAATCGGCATGGCAAGAATGGCGGAGAGGAAGAGGGAAAAGCATGCATACCTCCCCGGCTCAAGCCCGAGCCGCTCCGCGAATGCAAGCTGCGCGCTGCGGATATCCAGGGGCGGAAAAGCCGAAACGATTGCCTCAAGATTTGCCATAGAATTTCTCCTGGTATTCCGAAAAGAACGCGGCGAAATCCCGCTTCTTTTTCATGAAGGACTCGCGCTCCTTCAGCTCCTGCGAGATTTCCTTTGCGCTGAGCCCGAGCGAGGATGAGATTGTTTCAAGGAACTCGGAGGTGTTCCCCTCCTTCCAGGAATCGGAATCCGCATCGTATGAGATGACGGGGCTCTTGGAGGGGCCGAAGCAGAACTCCACCATCCTCCGAACCTCGGTGTTCCTCCTTTTCTTCATGTCGTAGCGGAGCATCCTCCTCTGCACGACTATGCCGTCTATGCTGTTGAAGTCCGCCTCGCTTATGCCGAAGAGCTTCAGGCGGCGGAGGGTTTCCGCGGCGCTCTGCGCGTGGAACGTGGCGTAGCAGCCGCGCGCCTGCCCTCCCAAAAGGGCGTCAAAGAGCGCGCTGGCCTCTTCTGCGTTCCTTACCTCCCCAACGATGAGGCGGTCGGGCCTCATGCGCAAAGTATCGTAGACCAATTCGCGGAGGGAGACGCCCATCTCCTCATTTGCGACGAGGCGCGCCTTGTGCTGGTGCGGGATGTTTATCTCCGGGCTTTCCTCCGTGATTACGACGCGCTCATCTTCTGGTATGAACGAGAACAACGAGTTCAGGGTGGTGGTCTTGCCGCTTGCGGTGTTCCCGGATATTATGAGGGACATGTCCGATTGCATGAGAAGCGAGAGGAGCGCGATTGCGCGGGTGGGGAAGGCGCCGCTTGCGCACAATTCCTGCGGGGAGAAGGGGCTGTCGGTGAAGCGCCTGATGGTGATTTCGCCTTCGGAAAGCGGGGGGAGCGTGGCGTGGAGGCGGGAGCCGTCCGGAAGGATTGCGTTCAGCTTGGGGCGCTGGAGCGTAATGCGCCTGCCGATGTTCCTTCCCATCTTGTTTATCACTTCGGCAAGGGCTTCGGTGGAGGTGAATTCGGCATTGACGCGCTTCCATCCCTCCTTGCGCACATACACGTATGCGGGCTTCCCCACGCCGACTATGCTTATCTCCTCTATTGAGCCGTCCTGCAAAAGGGGGTCTATGAATGCGAAGCCATAGATGTGGAGGGAGCACACGGTGGGCAGGTAGGATGCCTGCTCTGCGTCCAGCATTATCCCGTTTTGGCGGGCGGTGGTGGGCACTATTGCCTTTAGGGCGTTGAGTACCTCCTCTTTTGAGCGGAAGTCCCTTGAGCGGGCCTCCTCCCGGAATGCCGCCTCAACCAGGGAGACAAGCTCCTCCTCGTCCGCGCTCAGGCGCGGCAGCTGAATGTTGTAGTCCGCCTTTTCAGTCATCCTCCATCCTAGCAAAGTTCCACCTCATCCCCGGGGGAAAAGGAACCCCCGGTTTTTACGTCGGTTTCAAGAAGGTAACGGGCGGGGATTGAGTTCTTGTGGATGGGGCAGAACGGCTCTATGCGCGCCTTCTCCAGCACTTTCTTTTCCTTGCTTATGTAGATTGCATAAAACTGGAAGAATACGAAAAAGGAATGGATGGGATGGATGGCTTCTTCCTGGAAATCAAAAAGTATGGAAACGGGCTTCGCGCGGAACATCAGGCCGCGGATTTGCGGCAGGATGGAGAACGCGGTGCGGCAGCGCAATTCCTCCCCGTTCCTCTTGTTCCTCACAATCATTTGCCAAACCTTCGCTTCGCGTTTTCGTAGAATTTTAATGCGTCCAGGAAATCATCCTTGGTGAAGTCAGGCCAGAGTTTTTTGGAGAAATAAAGCTCGCTGTATGCGGTCTGCCAGGGAAGGAGGCCGCTGAGGCGCTGCTCCCCGGAGGTGCGGATCACGAGGTCCGGGTCCGGGATTCCGGCGGTATAAAGATGGGAGGCGATGGATTCCTCGTCCATTTCCTTTTTGCCTTCCTTCAGCGCGGCATTGACCGCGTCCACGATTTCAGCCCTGCCGCCGTATGCGAGCAGGAGGTTGAGCTGGTAGTCCTTCTTGTCCGATGTTAGCTTCTCCACCTCGCGGAACAGGTTCTGGATTTCCCTTGGGAAGAGGCCGGTGCGGCCGAGGAAGCGCACGCGGATTCCGTATTTCTCGCTCTCTCCCCTGCGCTGGATCACTTCAAGCAGGTTGCGCTGGAAGAGCCCGAAGAGCTTCCTTACGTCGTCCGGGTCGCGCTGGAAGTTCTCGGTGCTGAATCCCCACATGGTGAGGATGCGGACGCCCTCGTCCCTGCACCAGCCCGCCGCGTCCGTTATCTTGTCTATGCCTATGCGGTACGCCTCCTCGCGGGTGATGCCGTGCTGTTCGCCCCATCTCCTGTTTCCGGTTTCCAGTTTTCAGTTCCCGGAACCGGTATCGAAACCGGAAACGGGATACGGGAAACTGATATTTCCGTCAGGGATGATGACGATGTGCGTCGGCTTGGTTTCCTTGTCCATATTCCATTACCACTTCCTCATGTGCAATGCGAAATCTATGAGCCGGTTTGAGTAGCCCCACTCGTTGTCGTACCAGGAGAACACCTTCACGAAATTCCCGGTGGCGCTGGTGAGCTGCGAATCAACAATGGAGGAGTGCGGGTTGCCGATGACGTCGCAGGAAACGATGGGGTCCTCGGTGTACTGGAGGATTCCCTTCATCGGGCCTTCCGCGGCGGCCTTGAGCGCGGCATTCACCTGCTCC
>JAGVON010000092.1 GCA_020052735.1 archaeon
GAAGGGGGGCGTCCCCCCTTCCTCTTGGGCCCGTGGTCCAATGGTCAAGACGCCAGCCTTACACGCTGGAGAACCCGGTCCGATTCCGGGCGGGCTCATTTGAGGTGCTCACATGCCAAGGATAAGCCAGGATGAGATGGAATTGAGGACGGAGATGGCCGCCCACATAGAGCAGGGCGATTCCATGCTTGCGTCCATACGGTTCTCCGAGCCGCTTCCGGCTCCCGAGGCGGAGAAGCTGAAAAAGGCATTTTCCCATTTTGACCAGGCGGAGGACTTGAGCGAGGAGATGGTGGTGGGGGGGGCGAAGCTTTCCTCGCTTGAGGAGTATGGGCGGTACAAGGAGATGTATGCGTGGCTTTTCACAAAATCCTTCGCAGGGGTTCCTTTCCAGGTGAAGGAGGAGGTCGTGAATGTGCTGGACTCGTATGTGGCGGATTCCTCGGAAAAAATAGACCTTTTGATGAGGGTGCGCACGCTCGCGGGGAGGGAGGACATTAGCCCGAAGGTGAGGATGTACCTGAAGTTCAAATTGTATAATGATTTTTACGAGTACCTTTTCATGAGGCACAAGATGCTCCTGCTCACTTCGCCGGACTTCTCAAAGGCGGGGAAGGATGATACTGTGGGGATGTTCATCAGCAAGGTGAGGAACGAGTGGACGGACGGGCTTGCGGGCGAGTTCGTTTCCCTTTGGGACGGGCTGTACAGGAATTCTGCGGCGCATTTCGCGTTCAAGGCGACGGATGCGGGGATAGTGCTGGAGAGGACCGGGAAGGAAATCAAGGAGCAGGAGCTGGATGCTATATTGAATAGATTGATAGTATTGTCCATTGCGTTTGATTCCGTGTCGTACAGGCACAAGAAGGAAGTTGTGTTTGAGAAGTATGGGGTACATCTATGAACTGGGCAGGGCACATTCTGCTTGGGGTTGTTTTCGGGGCGGCATTTGCGCTCCTTGTCGGGGCGGATGCTTTCCTTTTTGCGTCTATTGTGTTTGTGGCTGCTTTTTCTGCTCTTGTGCCGGACATTGACCATGATTCCAGCAAAATCAGGGGTTATGCGGACTTGGGGGTTCCGATTTGCGCTTTCCTGTTTTCTTATACTGCATTATGCGACGGGGTTGGGTGCGGAGTGGAGAACTGGCATACTATCCTCATAAACACGCTGGCGATTACCGGGCTGTACATGATTTTCATTACGTATTTGAAGCCGAAGCACAGGGGGATTACCCATACGCTTCTCCTGGCGGCGGGATATGGGGTTGCGATTTGGTTCTTCTCTAATTGGGTTTTCGGGGTTGCGGCGCTGCTGGGGTATCTCTCGCATCTGGCGGGCGACAGGATGCTTAAACTATTATAAACTTTCTCGCCCATTGTAAGCATCTAATTGTTGGTGGGCCAATGGATGTGAAGCGAGCATTAGTGATAGGTTCGGGCCCCATAGTCATCGGTCAGAGTGCGGAATTTGATTATTCCGGGACGCAGGCGTGCAAGGCGCTGCGCGAGGAAGGGGTGGAAGTAATTCTGGTTAATTCCAATCCCGCGACCATTCAAACTGATAGAGAAACGGCGGATATAGTGTATATTGAGCCGCTGGATGTTCCTACTCTTAAGAAGATTATCCAAAGGGAGAAGCCGGATGCGCTCCTTGCGACCATGGGCGGGCAGACCGCGCTGAACCTTGCTATTGAATTGGATAAGTGGGGCGTGCTGGAGCAGTACGGCGTGAGATTGATTGGGACTGGGCTGGAAGCGATAGAAAAGGCGGAGAGCAGGGAGAAGTTTAATGCGCTCATGAAGGAGCTGGGGATTCCAATCCTCCCTGGATTTTGCGCGAAAAAGATGGAGGAGGGGCTGGAGGCTGCGGAGAAAATAGGGTATCCGGTGGTGGCGAGGCCCGCATATACCCTGGGCGGGACAGGAGGGGGGTTTGCCTCCTGCAAGGAGGAGCTGGAGCCCATCCTTGAGAAGGGATTTATGCTGAGCAGGAGCGGCGAGGTGCTCATAGAGAAGAGCGTGATGGGATGGGGCGAGTTTGAGTATGAAGTGATTCGGGACTCGGCGGACAATGCGATTGTGATTTGCAATATGGAAAACTTTGACCCGATGGGCGTGCATACGGGCGAGAGCATAGTGGTTGCGCCTGCGCAGACGCTGAGCGACCGGGACCACCAGGTGCTGAGGGATGCGGCGCTGAAGATTGTGCGTGCGCTCAAAATAGAAGGGGGATGCAACGTCCAGTTCTATTTCAACCAGGAGACCGGGCAGTATGGGGTGATTGAGGTTAATCCCCGGCTTTCCCGTTCTTCTGCCCTTGCGTCCAAGGCGACAGGATATCCGATTGCACGCGTGGCGGCGAAGATTGCGCTCGGAAAGACGTTGGATGGGATAAGGAACCCGATTACGAACACCACTGCGGCTTTTGAGCCGGCGCTGGATTATGTTGTTACTAAAATCCCGAAATGGCCGTTTGAAAAATTCAGGGGCTCGGACAGGCGGATTGGGACGCAGATGAAGAGCACCGGGGAGGCGATGGCGATTGGGAGGACGTTTGAGGAATCGCTGCTCAAGGCGATACGCGGGCTGGACCTGAAGGAGCCGAAGATTGAGAAGCCGGAGGAGCATCTTTTCCCGCCCACGGACATTAGGATTTTTGCGATACTGGAGGCGTTCAGGAGGGGGGCAGGCATAGAGGAAATACGGGCGAAGACGAAAATCAATCCTTGGTTCCTGGGAAAGGTACGCAGGATAACTGAGATGGAAAAGAGGGTTGCGAGTGGAGGATTGAAGGCGGACTTGCTAAGGGAAGCGAAGAGGATGGGGTTCTCGGATGCGCAGGTTGGGAGATTGGTTGGGAAAAAAGAGAAGGAAGTGCGGGAATTCAGGAAGGAGAATGGGATAATCCCTGCATACAAGATAGTGGATAGCTGCGCAGGGGAGTTTGAGGCTGTCACCCCTTACTTTTACTCAACTTATGAGGATGAAAATGAGGCGGTGGGTGGAGAAGGGAAGAAAATCTTGGTAATCGGCTCCGGGCCCATAAGGATTGGGCAGGGAATAGAGTTTGATTATTGCTGCTCGCAGGCGGCCATGGCTTTGCGGAGGATGGGGCTGCGCTCCATAATGGTGAATAATAATCCGGAAACAATGAGCACGGACTTTGATTCCAGTGATAGATTGTATTTTGAGCCGCTCACATTTGAGGATGTGATGAACATCGTTGAGAACGAGAAGCCGGATGGTGTAATCGTGCAGCTGGGGGGGCAGACCAGCATAAACCTCGCGGAGGGGCTTGCGGAGAACGGGGTGAATGTGCTCGGTACCGGAATAGAGGGAATAGATATTGCGGAGGACAGGGAGAAGTTCAGGGCGCTCTGTGAAAAGATGGGGATACGGCAGCC
>JAGVON010000075.1 GCA_020052735.1 archaeon
GGCACTGCATGTTTGAATATGTATACTTCTCAAGGCCGGACTCCATAATCAACGGCGTGGAAGTGCATGAGGCGAGGAGGCGGCTGGGCGAGGCGCTCGCCAAGGAGGCGCCGGTGAGGGCGGACGTGGTCGTGCCCATCCCGGACACTGCGCGCACTGCCGCGCTGGAGATTTCCAGGGTTCTTGGAATCCCTTATGAAGAGGGGATAATCAAGAACAGGTACGTCGCACGCACGTTCATAATGCCTGACCAGAAAATGCGCGTAAATGCAGTGAAGGCAAAACTGAATCCCATAAGGAGCGTAATGGACGGGAAAAGTGTTATAGTCGTGGATGACAGCATCGTGAGGGGAACCACGACGAGGGAAATATTGAAGATGATACGGGATGCTGGCGCGAAGGAGATACACATGCGCGTCACTTGCCCGCCGATACTGCACCCGTGCTTCTATGGAGTGGATATGTCCACGTATGAAGAACTAATTGCAAACAAGAAAAGCGTGGATGAGATAAGGAAGTTCATAGGTGCGGACACGCTCTATTATGTTTCGCTGGGCGGGCTGAAAAAGGCGATGGGGCTGGAGCTCTGCACAGGTTGCCTTGACGGCGACTACCCGACGCAATACGGGGCGAAGCTGGCGAAGGAAAGGAAGGGCTGCAAGGCAGGAGGAAAGGATTCACATGGCTGTGGCTGCGGTTGACCCGAAACTCATGGAAAAGAAAACCGGGATGACGGAGGCGGACATAATACGCATACTCACGGATATCGGGATGCCCACTGAAAGGAAGGACGGGCACCTGGTTGTGGAAATCACGCCGAACAGGCCGGACCTTTTCCCGATGGAGGGGATGGTGAGGGCGCTCCTTGCGTACGAGGGGGGGAAGGCGCCGGAATACAAGGTGCTGGATGGAGGGTACAAGATGAAGGCCGGGAAGGGTGTGGAAGCATCACGGCCGTTCGTCCGGTGCGCGGTGGTGAAGGGCGTGCATTTTGACGACGAGTCCATCAAGGACGCGATGCAGATGCAGGAGAAGCTCCACGACACGGTCGGGAGGAAAAGGAAGAAGGTCGCGGTCGGGCTGCACAACCTGGACGCGATAAGGTTCCCGCTGGAGTATGCTGCTGGGAAGGGTGAGAGGTTCGTGCCCCTGGAAATGGACGCGGAGATGGGGCTGGACGAGATACTTGACAAACACCCGAAAGGGGTTGCGTATGCCCATTTGTCCAGGAATGCGAAGGTCGTGATAAAGGACGCGGATGGAGTAATATCCTACCCGCCGATAATAAACAGCGAGAGGACTAAGGTGGATGAGAACACGAAGAACCTGCTCATAGACGTGACCGGCACCTCGGAGGAAGCGGTTGAGGGCGTGCTGAACATAATTGCAACCGCGTTCGCGGATGCGGGCGCTGAGATTTATTCCGTTGAAATAGACGGTGAGCGCTACCCAAAGCTGAACTATAGGAAAATGGAGTATGATGGGGAAGAAGTGGAATGCGTGCTTGGGGATGCGGTGGGAAAGAAGGAGGCGAAGGCGGCGCTGCAGAAGATGGGCTACATCGTGAAAGGGGATGGGATATACGTGCCTCCGTACAGGGTGGACATCATCTCATTCATAGACGTGATAGAGGACATAGCCATTGGATTTGGATACACGAATTTCAAGCCGGAGCTCCCCCAGCTGCCGACCATCGGCTCGTGGATACCTGGGGAATCCGACATCCATGGGATAATGTGCGGAATGGGCTTCCTTGAAGCGAAGGCGTATGCCCTTTCAAACGACCGGCTCCTGGCGGGCACTCCGGACAGGGGCAGGGCAAAAATTGCAAATTCCACCAGCGAGGAGTTCAACACAGTACGGACTTCCCTAATCCCGGGGCTGCTCGGCACATGCAAGACGAACAAGACCAGGGGGCTGCCACAGAGGTTCTACGAACTGGGCGGCGTTTGGAACGGCGGCGAGGAGAAGCGGCTCGGCTTCCTCATGGTGGGGCAGGGTGCGAAGTTCTCGGGCATACAGTCCGCACTGCAGACCTTTGCGAAGGAATGGGGGGCTGAGCTTTCCCTGAAGCCCGTTGAAGATGCCCGATTCATAAGAGGCAGGTGCTACTCCGTGCATATTGACGGGAAAGAGGCCGGCGTGATGGGCGAGATCTCCCCCAAAGTGCTGGAGGAATTTGAGCTGGAATACCCTGTTGCCGCATGCGAGATAAGGGTTTAGGCATCAGGCGTTTTCTTCAGGCGGTCCTTTCGCGGGCTCTGCTTCGGCGCCTCTGCCGCGATCCCGACTGGAAGGATGCAGACGGGCCTGCCCTCCTCATGGAATATTGCCTTGACTTTCTCGTCGTTGAACGCGCCCACCCATACGGAACCGAGCCCGATGTCCGCTGCGGCGAGCTGGGCATAGCCTGCCGCAAGTGATGCGTCTATTATGCAATAGAGGTTCCCCCGCTCGCCGTATTTTTTGGAGGATGCCGCGGCGTCTGCGAAAAAGACGAATGCTGCTGACGCCTCTGTGATGAAACCCTGGCTGAACGCCGCGGCTGCAAGCTTTTCCTTTGTTTCTTTTCCAGTAACCAGGTAGAAATGGTAGCCCTGCAGGTTGCCGGCTGAGGGCGCGAGGTTCGCCGCGTCCCTGATTGCATCCAGCTGCTTCTGCGTGAGTGGCGAGGGCCTGAACGAACGGACGCTCCCCCTTTCCCTTATGAGCTTTGAGAAATCCATGGCAAGCTGTCCGTATTAAGGCATTTAAACGTTTCACCACAAAATAATACCATGAACAGACACCTAATCCTGTTTATCGCTGTTTTTTCAGCCATGGCCATGCAGGCGGCTTTTGCCGACGCGCAGACGAGCTACCCGCGCACCTGGGACGATAATGGATGGATCGCGGAGAACGAATACATCACCGACCTTGGCTTCTTTCAGATATGGCACACGATAAGGGTGGGTGATGACATCGGCAGGGGCGATGCGCTTTCCCTGATGGCCCCGTTCCAGGAAAGCCTTGATGAGGCGCAGCTGGAGCGGCTTGTGCCGGAATGCCATTCCAGGGAATGCAACTCAAGCGCGGAGCTAGGGACAGCATTGAGGAACATGGGCTATGCGGACGACGCGGTGGAGATGGTTGAGCACCCGGACGAAGCTGCCCTTGCCAGTATGGAGACTGAGGGGGCTGCCTCTGCATATTACGCATGGCAACTCACGAATTATGTGCAGAACTGGAAGGGTGCTATGGAGTATTCGCTGCTCGCTGTGGAGAAAGAGGCCGCGGAAGTGAATAAGGGGCGGCTTGCTGTTGAATACACCAAAGGGGTGGTGACCTCATCTGGGATATGTGATTTGGGGTATGCCGGGCCGGCGAACTGGATATGCAGCGCTGTTATAGACGATGTGAGGTGCGACAGCACCGGGCTGTGGGACTCAGTCCCGGATATGTCCTGGTATCCTGTGTGCATGATGAAGCATTGGGGAACGGAGGCCGCGCTGGCAAAGAAGAAACAGGGCATGGAAGAAAGCTGGGCGGCCGCGCAGGAGGACCTTGTGGAACTGGGAGAGGATGCCCTGAACTCGCGGGCAAGGGCGGACATAATTGTCAATCTGATCCGGGTCAATGAGTTGGGAACAATAGATGTGAGCACGGAAACCAGCGACATAAGCAGCGTGGCAAGCATACGGGATGAAAGCAGGATAATAGAGGAGGAATACGCGGCGGCGAACACTGCAATGGGCTCTGCGGGCAATTACAATGGAAGCACACTGGAGGGCTGGTACAAGAATAAATA
>JAGVON010000005.1 GCA_020052735.1 archaeon
GAATGGGCAAGCACCCACGGCGTAGAATAATCTATTTCTTGTGCCCGTCCAATCTCTTTTTCCAGTAATAATAAGTCCTTCGTGACATCCCCAGCGCCGCGAGCCGTTCCCCCTCGCCCTTCCTCTCCCTCAGCACGCGGAGGAACTCCGCCTCGCCGAACTTCCTCGGCCTCCCGCGCTTCCCGTCCACAATCTCCACGCTCACGCTCTTGCGCAGGCTGCCCAGCACGTTCTCCGGCACGGTCCTCGCTATGCCCGCGTTCATGAACACCCTCTTCGCCTTCGTGGCGTCCAGCAGCAGCGCAAAAACCTTCACGCTGGGCTTTGTCTTTATGAAGAACTCCTCCCCGCCGCTGTTGGCGAGTATTGAATCCAGCATCTCCTGCCTGCTGCCCCTAAGCTCAATCCTTTTTCCTGATCCTTCCGACAAACTCAGCACCCCGTTTTCCCTGGCTGAAATTCCTGAGCACGTGAAGCGCCCCCTCAGCCTTCCCTTTCTCTATGCCTATGTACTCCGAAACCCATGAAGCATCCTTGCCGCCGTCCATCAGCAGCGCGGACGCAAGCTCCTTGCCCGCAAGAGGCACCTTGCCCTCCATCCCCAATTTCTTCTTGAGCAGGGCGCGTGCAGGCAGCCCCTCCGAATCCATGTACGAGAACAGCATCAGGTGCCTGTCCCCGGGCGTTATCGCCAAAGACGGATATAAGTTCTCCTTCCTCCTCGCCTCCTCATTATTCATGAGGTAAAACTTGAACATCGGCGACAGCAGGAGCAGCGCCGACCTCCTCTTGGCCTCCTCGCCCCTCTTCCTCTTCCTGCCCATTATCTCCGCTTTTATGGAATCTTTCATGGCGTACTTTTCGCCCGCCCGGACAAGGAACCCCGCCTTCGCAAGCTCCGCCTTCTCCTTTTCAAACCCGCTGACCATGTCCATGCGCACGTCCGGCCTTATGCCGAACTCCGCGAGCCTTGAATTGTACAGCGCCGCCTCGGCGCCCATCCCCATCTCCTTGCTTATGCCCTTCGTTGCGTAATGCACTATCGCCGAAACAAGCGCAATCCTGACCCCCTTCGCCCCCAATATAGGGACGTTCCTGAAGCCCGGGCGGGTTGAAACGATTTCCGCGTTCACCCCGAACATCCTGGACACCTTCATCTCCAGGTTTTCGCCCTCGGCCACCTGCACCGTTTCGGTCACCCCGTTGAACTTGACCTTCGCGATGAAGCAGCCCTTTTTCTCAGCCGCCAGCTCCACCCGGTCCATCAGCTCCCTGTACGCCACCACGCCGTCGTCCCCCGCATCCATCAGGAGCCGTATGTGGTTGCCGTCCAGCGGGAGGTGCCCTACCACGTCGCCGTAGCCCATCTTCTCAAATCCGCGGGCTATCCTATGGGCATCCAGCGCGATGTTCACGCGCGCCATGCTGTATTTCTTCAAATTGGCTATGTACCTAAAGTAAGAGTTCTGCTTCTTGAGGTCCGACCATTCCGCCTCGCTCAGGTCGCCGGCCTCCTCCATCGTCCTCTGCACCAGCCCCCTGAACGGGCTCGCGAAGCCGGAGTCCTCCATTTTTTCCTTCAGCCCCTCCAGCTCAACAATCCTCGCGGTGTCAAACATATTTATCCCCGTGAGCATCGCGTTCGCGCTCTGCACGTGCGCAAGGGAGGGTATCGCATCGTACGGGATACGCGGCTCATTCTCGCTCTTCATAATTTTCCATCCTCTTGGGGCTTTTTTTCTATCCATTCACCTTTAAAAACTCTACGGCAGCCACTGCTTTTTGGATATCTTCTCGCGGACGTATTCGCCCACGAAAGTCAGCCTCTCGCCCTGCAGCGCGTCCTGCTCTATTTTCTTCTTCGTCTTCAACACCTTCTTCAGCTCCTCCACCCACTCCTTGTGCCGGTTTATCCACGGGTAGCCGAGCATCTCCTCCGCCCTTTTCAGGTCCACCTGTTTCGCATTTATAGTGAGCTTCTTCAGGAAATCATACTTTTCTATGTCCGCCATGGTCACTCCCAGGAACCTTGACTCCGGAATGGAGAAGTCCCTCCCCAGGTACGCGAGGTTCATGCTCCCCGTCTTAATGGTCCAGTAGATGTACCATCCCCACGCATCGCAGTCCGTCATCACATAAATGGGCAGCTTATGGTCCGCCAGTTTCCTCAGCAGCCTCCTGGTCCCCCTGCTCGCCTGCCCCTTCGGCGTCACCAATATGCAATTCTCTTTCTTCCAGAACCTGTCCTCGTTCAGCCGCTGCCAGAGCGCGTCCTTCTCCACCACGAGCACGTAGTCCGCCTCCACCTCCACGAACTCCATGCCGTTGTCCACGTCGCTCGGAATCATCCAGCCGCTCCTTCCCTGCTTCGCACAGTCAATGGTCGTCTCCTCGCCCGCAAAATTGTCCTTCACGACCATCGCCCCCGCGACCACCCCCTTCCTGTCCGTGGTCAGGTGCAAATCCTCCCTCTTCACCCCGAGCGCGACCTCCAGATCCTCCACGAGCACGTTGCTCTCGCTCTGCTCCTCAAACAAGCTCTCGTCCACATCTTCCCCCAAACTGAATTTCAATTGATAATAAAGGCCCCTGATGCTCGTGTGCAGCCCCTCCTTCACGAATTTCTTTGTCTTGTTCGCCACGGACACCGTTTGCATGAACGTCCTCGCCTGCCCCACGTTCAGGAACGTCCTCTCCTCCTTCTTCGCCCCCAGCCTGAGGTATCCCAACCCCTCCTCAAACTGCACGTTGCTCTTAGACCTGAGCGGCGTCTCAAACGTGGGCGACTTATCATTCTTAACCTGCGCGAGCATGTTCTTCCCGAGCATCTCAAGCTTCTCAAACGCTGCCTTGTCGCTCATGAAAATCATTCCTCCTTCTCCTCTTCCGCGGCTTCATCCGCCTTCTTCCCGCCATCCCCTGCCTCGCCCTTCTTCCCTCCCTTCGCGCCTCCTTTCTCCCCCTTCCCTTTCTCAGCTTCCGCTTCCGGCGCCTCTTCCTTTTCTTCCTCCTCCGCCCCTCCCGCGCTGTACCTCTCCTCCACCATCTTGAGCAGCCTCTCCTTCACCTTGGCCCCCTCGGAGCCCACGCCGCCCAACTCGCTCATGTCCTGCGAGAGCTGCCCTACGTACCTCAATATCGCCGCCCTCTTCCCCGCCGTTTCCTTTTCCCTCCTCTTTCCGGAGAGGTGCCTGTACAGCCCGCGCGCCGCCTCCATCACCGCGTTCTTTATCTCGTCCACCACTTCCTCCTCGTCCGAGATGGACTGCTTCCCCGCAGAGGTGTAAGGCACATGCACGCTCGCAAAATGAACAAAAATGCTCAGCGGCTCCTCCTCCAGGTTTTTTACGCCGTACCTCTTCCAGTCTATCCCCTTGATTGCCTGGGTTATGGAGCACCCTCCCGCATCAAAGAGCAGCGGCGCCCTGTTCGCAAACCTCAGTATCTCCCCGTTCGCCCCCTTCCCATTGTACGCAAGGGCCGCCTCCACCATGAACGGAATCCCTCCCCGATAAATTTTCGGGCTCCTTGAAGTGACGAATATGTACTCCGGCCCTATTATGCTGTTCAGGGATTTCTCCACCTGCGCAGTGCCTATGGGCACCACGCTGTCCGTCGCAGGCGCAATCCACTTCACCTTCCCGAACCCGCCCACTATCCTCTCCGCGTCCTCCCAGCTCATGTCCGAGGGCTTCTTGCCCAAATCCACCTCGGGCACCATCTCCTGCAATTCCTTCACCTTGTTCAACGACACGCGCGTGAATTCCTCCTGCAGGAACGCGGATATCCTCTGGTTCTGCGAGCCCCTCGCCTTCTCTATGAGGTCGTGCGCGCTTATGCCCAGCGGGTGCGGCTTCACCTCCATCGGCTTCTCCGGAAGCACGTCCACGGATTTCGGGAAAACGAACCTCTCCCCATCCGGCGAATTATACGCTATCGCCGCGTGCGGGTTCGCAATCGCGGTCCTCCTCAGGTATTCATAGACGCCGTATGCGCTCTTCTCGTGCCTCACGTCCCCGAAAACGCCCTCTATCTCAAGCCCGCTCTTCCCCGCCTCCGCATCCCCTTCCGAAATTGGCGTTATGACCGGCTTGTTGTTCTTGAAGTCCATCCCTATTTCGCATTCTATTCTCTTCCCTTCGTGTGAAGATGCGACCCTTATGGGCTTGCCCGTCGTTATGAGCGCGTACATCGTGCATCCCGTCGCCCCAATGCCCTGCTGGCCCCTCTGCTGCGCGTACCTGTTGAACTTCGTCCCGGCCAGCATCATGCCCAGCGCCTTGCCTATGTGCGTCTTGGGTATCCCGGGCCCGTTGTCCCTCACCTTCACCTTGTACCGGTCCTCCCCTTCCTCGCCCACCCAAACCTCTATCTCCGGGTATATGCCCGCCTCCCCACATGCATCCAAACTATTCGTAACATACTCATGCACTATCGTGGTTAGGCTCCTGACCTTGCCCGAGAACCCGAGCATCTGCCTGTTCTTCTTGAAGAATTCCGCAACCGAATACTCCTTGAATTTGGAGAATATGCCGTCGCCCATGCCAACAACCTCATCCCTTGAGCCTTCCGAACTTTATGTCGTCCCGCGCCCTCGCGAGAACTCCTGTGATGGCCGTAATGGGCGCGCCGTCCATTATCATCCCAACCACATCCTTCACGTATTCCATAGCATCCGAAGGGGCGATTATGCCCACGGTGTGCCCATAGATGCATATGTCCGAGCCGGTCGCCTGCTCTATCTCCGCCTTCACCTTGCCTTTCTCCCCGATGATGCGCCCCTTCACCCGCCTCATTGAGTTTTCCGTGGAGAAGTGCTCCCTCAGGTCAATGAGGTAAAAAGAATAATCATCTTTAAATAGCTTCATGGCCTGCGCGGGCGAGAATCCCCTGCCTATGGCGCGCACCGCATCCCTCGCGAGGTACGTCCATACGCTCTCCCCGCCTATCTCAATCTCGCCGTCTTCCCCCAGCACAAGAGTGACCGTATAATGGTTTTCAATCGCCGCCTTCGCCCCGCGCAGCGCGCCCAATCTCTCCTTCGGTATCCTAAGTATCTCCATCAGCCCGACCTTGCCATCCGTTCTCGCCCTGCTCAGGGGAATTCCTTGGGCGCCTCTTCTTCCTTTCCTGCCCCTTGATTTCCGCTTCCGCTTTTATTCTTTTCCTCTTGTCCGGCCCCGCCTTCGCTTCCCTTCCCGTTTTCCTTTTCTCCGCTGCCCCCCTCCTTTTTCGCCCCGAACATCGTGCCCGCCTCCTTCTTCCCGTAGATGGATTCCGCGAGCGCCATCAATTCTTTATTCACCTTCTCATTATATTTCCCCATATACTTCCCCATCTCCCCCTTCGCCGCCTCTTTATTGTTCCTGATTATCTCCTTCAGCATGCTCTTCGCGTGCGGGTCAAACTCATACACGTAAGACGCAACTGCCTTCTTCCCTATGTCCGCGTCCTGCATCCCGGACAGGCTCTCCAGCACCACTTTTTTTGCGCGCATGTCCCAATCATCCATCAGGTCTATGAACACCTTCTTCACAGCCGCATCCTCCTTCACAAGCGGCGCAAGCGCCTCCAATGCATACAGCTGCGGCTCGTTTATCTCGCTCTTCGCTATGAATATGAGCTGCTCCTTCAGCGCAGCCACGAGCCCCCTGTCCCCCAGGTGCGAAATGTAGGCGAGCAGCGGCTCCGGGGGCCTCCCTTCCGCAAGCAGCTTCTTCACCCACCCTGCCAGCGCCTCATTTTTGGAAACCGCGTTCCCGAACGCAATCATCATGTTGAGGTTGGGGCCCCTCCTCCTTTCGTAAAGGTTTTCCATGAGCCGCTCCAGCGTGTCCTCCCACCCGCCCTGCAGCACCATCTCCATCACGAACTCAGCCAGCTTCGCCTTCCCCATCTTCACGCGGTAGATGCGCTCCTCCTCCGTGAGCACGGTCGCCCCTATGTTCACCAGCGCCTCCCGCCTGCTTGAATTATCCTTCGCAAGCTCCGCTATGTCCTTCTTCTCCATGTACTGCGCGGCCAGCTCCCAGAAGATGTCCCTGGGGTTCCTGTCCGCGTCCCCTTTGTATTTGTGGAGCTTCGCAATCTCCTCCGGCGCCTCCGGGGGCTTCTCCTCTTTTGCATCCTGAGCCATGTAAATCTACACCCTATTATTTGCACAACTTTACTTAAACCTTGCTCCGCCCCCTCTCGTCAGTCAAGTATGAAGTTTATGAGCCGCGTCTTCAGCCCTCCGCCCCCCCTCCCTTCCCTGTGCACCTTCTCCTTCAGCTTCTTCTTGAACATCTCCCCCGCCGTGAACACGGTCTCTATGAAGAACACCAGCGCCAGCACGTAGAACACCGCGAGGAAGTAGTAGAACACCCGCGGCAGCATCATGAACGAGAAGAAGAACGCCAGCGCAACCGCCGCCGCGAGGCACAGCACCATCGCCGCAGTCCTCGTCATCATCTTCCTCTCCAGCTCCTCCGGGGCGTCCGCGCGCAGGAACGCCTTGCTTATCCCGTGCGTTATGCCCAGCGCGGCCCTGAACAGCTTGGGCGCCTCGTACGCGAACGCCGCCAGCGTGAGCAGCGCGGCCATAACCTGTATCCACAGCACGTAATCGGCAGCCACGCTCATCTCCCCCATCCTCAACAGGAAAAGGGAGAACGCCACGGCCATAATCACATTAATCAGGCTGGACCCGACCCTCCCCAGCTCCCTCACGAACAGCGTGTGGACGGTCCCGCCCGGCTCAAACGACTCCATGACCTCCGACATGTACCTTGAAACCCTGCGCATGCCCATCTTCGTCCCGGGGGAGGCCGCCTTCTCCATCAGTTTCGTCATCCCCCTCTCGTTGTTCACGGCAATGGATGAGGCGACTGCCGCAAGGAGCACCACCGAGCCCACAAGGGACGTGAGGTCGGTCCCCAAGTTGAGCGACGCCTCCCTCGCCATCAGCAGGGAGAACTCCCCGGTGGAGAGCATGAGCGCCGCCCCTCCGAGCGCACGCGAGCTTTCCACCCCCATGAAGTACATCGCGGCCGCGGTCCCGAAGTATTTCGCGACGATGCTCACCACAGCGAGCAGCACGACCGGCCAGGGGTCCGCGGCTATCACCGCCGCGTTTATGCTCATCCCGACCGAAAGGAAGAAGAACGACGAAAATAATCCCGTAAAGGGCTTCAGCGTCTCGTACACCTCGTTCTGGCCCCGCAGGCTCGCCATCACGTTCCCCGCGAGGAACGCGCCTATCGCCGCCTCCAGCCCGACCACTTCCGCGCCGAAGCTGAGTATGAAGCACAGTGCCAAAGACGTGTATAATATGCTCTCCCTGTTCCCTATCTCTATGAAGAACGGCACCGCGAACTTGAGCACCGCCCTCGCGGCGAGGTACCCGCCCAGGAGTATGAGGAGGGATACCGCCATGCTCAGGAAGGTGTCCAGGTGGCCCGCCTCAACGGTCCCGAGCCCGGGAATCATCGCCAATACGAATATCGCGAATATGTCCTCTATTATCAGCACCGTGACGAGAAGGTCCCGCTCCAAATCCATGCCCTTGCTCATCATCGCGAATATCGCGGTGCTCGTCACAGAGAGCATTGAGCCGATGAGCAGCGATTCCACCAGCCCGAAGCCCAGCACGAGCGCGCACTCATACACCGCTATGAACACTATCGCAATCTTCAGGACCGCGACCACTATCGCCCGCAGCCCCTTCCCCAGCATGCTGTGGGGGTCCACCTCCAGGCCTATCCCGAAAATCAGCAGCACCGCGCCCACTTCCGCCATTGAGGAGATGAGGTCGCTGCCCTGGACCAGGTTGAACCCATAAGGCCCTGCGGCTAAGCCGAGCAGGAGCAGCCCGGCGATCGGGTGTATTCTCAGCCTGAGAGCGATGACGCTCCCTACGAGGGAGAGCAGGATCGCTATCCCCAGACTGAACAACTGGTCTGCCATTGCAACGTAAGCGCTCAACCTGAGGATTTATAAATCTTTTTGCGCTTCGTCGTCGGTTTTCCCCATTTTGATTTCCGTGCCCAACCTGGTTCAATCTTCATTTCAAAATTGGGCCTGATACCCCACCTGCTTGCAGCGGGGTCTCTTCGGTCACATTGATGTCCAATCCCACGCCGTTGCATTTTTATATTCCGCAGCAGGAATAAGTGCGGTGTGCAAAATGAAGACCGCAACATGCATCGCAATGCTAATCTTTTTGTCCGCATTTTTATACGCGCGCGGCACGACCGTGGACATCGGGGAAACCGTGCCTGCGGACGGCGGCACAACGGCCACAACCGATGGCTCCGACCAGGAGGCCACGCCTCCACCCGAAGACGGCTCCGGCTCAGATGGCCCCATCCCTCAAGTCACAATCACTCCTGCGGACGGGGGCGACGCCGCATCCGGCGAGGGCTCGGATTGGGAGAATTCCGGAATCCTCGGCGTAGGGGAAACAAGCGGTGATGGGGGCGCGGACAGCACCGCTCCCGAAGAAAATGCAGGCACAACCGGCACCCAGCTTTCCTCCTGCGGCGAATTTCCGGATGCGGAGGCCTGCCCCTCCCTCTGGCAGCCGGTTTGCGCAAAAATAGAAAAAGGGATTTCCGCCCCATATGAGATAGAATGGAAAACCTTCGCCAACTCCTGCACCGCGTGCGCCTCCTCAACCCGCATGGAAGTGGTGGCCGGTTATTACGAAGGGGAATGCCCCCCGGCGCCCCAAAACGGGACCGGCGGCCAGCCGCAGCCGGACGGAAATGGCGAAGACCGCACAGGAAATTCCTGCGCGCCCGCATTGGTTCTCGCGGGGATGGCGCTTGCGAGTTTCGTACGTACAAAATAATTTTCTCCAAGAAATTTTATCATTCACTATGGTTTCCGGAGAATCTGGTTATGATTCGTTTAGATAGTCTTCTAACGTATAAGAAATTATTTTTATAATAAAATCGTACCTAGAATCAGATTCGGAATCGACCTGGTTTTCAAACCGATATCCCTCTACACATCCCCTAACAAGTTCTATTATTTTTGCAGCTTTTTCCTTTTGAACGCCCCTCTTACTGAACAGTATCATACCGCGCGGTAAGAGCACATTTATTCTGTTAGATATCACATTAGCGATTTTTTCTACATCCGTTTTTGAATCGACAAAAATGACATGTTTATCTATATCTTTGAGTAGCGATTCCATACCATATTTCAATTCAGAATCGTTTTCTGTATCTCCAATAAGCAATCCGACATATCTGCTAAAAATGCCCGATTGCACGAGTTGTGCAACATGCAGCCCAGTCTTGCCGTATCGCTTTAAGATTTTATCTCTCAAATCATGCAGTTTTGTTTGGTCACCAGTTGCCTCAAATCTTTTTAGGACAAAACCCATTTGGATTTGCAGTATCAGATCCCGGTCTAGGATATATTTCCTATACAACTTTAAATCTGGTTTTTCCCGTTGTTTCTTCACAACATCAATAGTTTCTTGATCCTCGATAAATGCCAATTCGCCATTAGATAGCTGCTTGACCATCTTCGTGATTTCATCTTTACTCCATTCAAGCGTTCCCTTTGCTATCCCCGTTGATATGCTGCTTATAAGATCCGTTTCAGGTTCAGAGGTCATTGGAATACTCCTCTAGATAAGCAGCGATGCTGAGCGGATTGTTGTCAAGAATTATTGTGCTGCCTGGAAGAATTAGCATGTTAGAAATTTTTATGTCTACGTCGATATATTTGTCCTTGACAATCTCCCCTTTTTTGTCTAACACATACGTTCCGTCAGTATTGTAACCGAGTTGTTGGAGTAATTCAGCCTTTATTTCTTTTGGTACGTCTTTAAGAGAAACGAGCTTCATCTCCATCCACCTGTATAACTTATTAGACCCGCTAAATATAAAAAATGCTAGCCCCGGACGAGGATTGAACTCGCGGCCTCGTGCTTACCAAGCACGCGCTCTACCACTGAGCTACCGGGGCGCCTAACATCTCATTTCTTTTTAGACAGAATTCTCTTCTCTTCTTCTATCTTCTCTAGAACCTTTTTTATATTTTTCCAATGCCCGCCTTCCCAATAGTTTTTTCCGCATCCCGTGCACTTCCAGCACCTTTTCTTCTCATCAATCACATCCGTGGGAATCCCTTCCAGCGAAGCGCAATCCTTCTTCTCCAGCCGCCCGTTGCACTCCGGGCACCTCGTCTTCTCCGGAAATCCAATTTTCAACCCATACTTCCCTAGGATTATCGCAAGGTCCCCTTCCAATCTCTCCTGCTTCAAAAACAGGAAGGGCACGCCGGCCTTCTCCGCCCTCCCCGCAAGCTCCACATCCTTTGTCAAAAGAATCCTGCCGCTCCTC
>JAGVON010000083.1 GCA_020052735.1 archaeon
CCGTAATCGTATCCATGGAGAAATGCATAGGTTGCTACTTCCTTTTCAGAAAGGGTTGCGAAGGGCTTTATGCGGCTGATGAACTTGGGGGAGTTGATGAGGGGTTCCTCAATCCTTGCGAACCGCAATGGTTCGTTCCGCACAACGTTAAGCAAAACGGTTTGCGCGGTGTCGTCAAGGTTGTGGGCGATTATTAGTTTGGAGGCGCCGAGCTCCCTTGCTTTTGAGTTAAGGAGCCGCCTCCTCAAAACTGCGCATACTGAGCAGTTTGCCTTCCCTTCTTTTGAAAGGGAATCCAGCGAGACTCCCTCCTCTTTTTTGAACGTGTAAATGTAATGCTTTACCTTCAGCTTTTTGCAGAATTTCTTTGCGCGGCCGATTGTGTGTTCGCGGTATCCACGCACCCCCTCGTCTATTGTGATTGCGAAAAATTGGAAGGGCAATGCCTCCTTCAGATGGGAAAGGAAATGCAGCATGGAGAAGGAATCCTTTCCTCCGGACAATCCGAGCGCAATCTTTTCCCCTTTTTTTATCAAATCCTTCTGCCGTATCTCCAATTTGGCTTTCTTCTCAAAATATTCCAAGAAGTGTTTTTTGCAGAAGTGCCTTCCAATATGGGGCGCGTAATAAACCGGAATCCCTCCGCACTCGCACTTTTCGTATTTCCTTTGCTTGTGCAGTGCGCTCCCGGACTGGGGTGCGCCGTGCTTGAAATAGATTATGGAAACCTCCTGCCCTTTTTTCGCAATTGATGTTTCCGGGGAGATTTTTCCATCTATGAATACGAGCACCTCCTGGGAGCATATTCCCATTTCCCGGAGGAGCTTCTGGATGGAAGTTTCGCATTTTACTTTCAAAAGCATGGCAAAAACCTACTGGTATGCTGTTTCCCTGCGTTCAACCCTGAAAACAGTAATCTTCCGCTCTTCTTTGTTTACGTGGTAGCAAATCCTGTAGTCGCCAATCCTTATGCGATAGCAGTCCTGCATCCCGCCCAGCTTCTTCAGGTCGTATTCGCGGGCAGGGAACGGCAGTGTTTCAAGGGTTTCAAAAAGGGCCCAAATCCTGTTGCGGATTTTCTCATCAATCTTTGCAAGCTCCTTCTCCTGCTTTGGCGGGACAATTACGGAGTACACGCACTAGCCCCTTATTTCCCTGAAGTTTTTGGATTTTGCAGAAAGCGCTTCCTTCAGGTCTTTTTCAAGCTCCTTCCTCCCCGCATCGGAAAGCTTCTCTTCCGGAACGAGCATCTCCTCAAGGTTCTTCACTTCCCGCTTCAGGTCAAGGATCTCCTTGTAAAGCAGGTTGATAGTTACGTTCTCCATGCTTATCATCCCCTTTTCCAAGTTAAAATGCTTTCGGTATGCGTCGATGGAACCTATTGCCCGTGCTTCTCTGCCATGGCGGCTTTTATTTTTCTGCCTATTTCCTCCACATCCTTTTCCGTAAGCTTGCTCTTGGAAGTTATGGAGCGCATAAGCACCAGCTCCTGGATTTTCCTGTTTATGGCCTGCCTCGCGACCTCGCTCCAGTTGATCTCCGAGAACTCGTCCATGTGCTTCTTCAGGTCTATCGGCACGGTGAGGGTTACGTTTACCATATTATCACAAATATATTATGTGTAATATGTGTTTATAAGGGTTGTGCCCGATAGAAAGAAAAGAAGCTGGGTTATCTGCCTCCGCTGGGAATATAGGGTTTTATTTCTTCTCTTCTTATTCCTCCACATGAAAATCACTTCTGTTTTTGCAAGGGAGGTGCTGGACTCGCGCGGAAACCCCACGGTGCAGGTGGATGTGCAGGCGGGAAGGGGGTTTGGGAGGGGGACTGCCCCTTCTGGGGCTTCCACCGGAATACATGAGGCGCTTGAGCTGCGGGACGGGGAGAAAAGGTACGGAGGGAAGGGCGTCCTTGGTGCGGTGGGGAATGTGAATAAGCATATTGCGCCTGCGCTTATTGGGATGAATACTAATCAAAAGAAAGTGGATGCGAAGATGATTGAGCTGGACGGGACGCCGAATAAGGGAAAATTGGGCGCGAATGCTACGGTTGCTGCTTCCATGGCCGTGATGAGGGCCGCGGCGAACGGAAAGAAGAAGGAAGTATACGAATATTTGGGCGGGAAAACGCTTCCTGTGCCCATGCTGAATGTGATAAACGGGGGGAAGCATGCGGGCGGCTCGCTTGCAATCCAGGAATTCATGATTATTCCGGCACATGCGCCTTCGTTTAAGGAAGGGTTGAGATATGCGGCGGAAACTTACCATGCGCTGAAGGGGATTTTGGAAAGGAAGTATGGGAAGGGTGCAATCAACGTGGGGGATGAGGGCGGGTTTGCGCCCCCAATGAAGGAGACGGGGGAGGCGCTGGATGCGCTCGTGCATGCGATTAATGAGGCGGGGTATGCGAAGGAGATGAGGATTGGGATGGATTGCGCCGCTTCCTCATTCTATGCGGACGGGAAGTATGCGATTGACGGAAAAGTTTTGGATGCGGGCGGGCTGATTGACCATCTGGGCGGCTTGCTCCCTTCGTATCCGGTCGTGAGCGTGGAGGACCCGCTGGATGAGGGGGATTTTGACGGGTTCGCGGAATTCACGAAAAAGCACGGAGGAAAGATGCAGGTGGTGGGGGATGACCTGCTCTGCACGAATGCCGCGCGGATAAAGACGGCGATAAGGAAGAAGGCGTGCAACGCGCTCCTGCTTAAGATTAATCAAATTGGGACAGTCACCGAGGCGATTAACGCTGCAAAACTGGCGAAAAAGGCGGGATGGAAGGTGGTGGTGAGCCACCGCTCAGGAGAAACCGAGGATAATTTCATCGCTGACTTCGCGGTGGGCATGGATGCGGGGCAAATCAAGACGGGGGCGCCTGCAAGGGGGGAAAGGACTTCCAAATATAATCAATTGTTGAGGATAGAGGAAAAAGTGGGGAACACTTATGCAAAGGTATTCTGATTGCTGGGAACTGGAAACCGGAAGCGGGGAACTGATATGAGCTGGGCGACGGGGCTGGGCTCCTGGTTCGGGGAGCTGCTGCTATTCTTCGGCGTGTTCGCGCTAATCGGCTCGGGGCAGTTCCTGCTCGCGGGCGTAGGGGC
>JAGVON010000030.1 GCA_020052735.1 archaeon
ATAATAGACGGGATAAAGGGGAAGGAAATTGATGGGAGTATTGTGGCGCTGGTGGTGGATAACCCCGGAGCTGGTGCGGTTGAGAGGGCGCAGGCGAACGGCGTGCCTTATTTCATAGTGGAGAGGAAGGACTTTTCCAGCAACGGGGAGATGAACAGGAAAATAGAGGAGATACTGGAAGCGAAGAAAGTGGATTTGGTCGTTCTCGCGGGGTACATGAGGATTGTGGGCAAGGAGATGATTGGGAAATTCAAGGGAAGGATGATTAACATACATCCTGCGCTTCTTCCTTCCTTTCCCGGACTGGATGCGCAGACGCAGGCGTTTGGGCATGGGGTGAAGGTGAGCGGATGCACCGTGCATTTCGTAGATGAGGGGACGGACACGGGGCCGATAATTGAGCAGACGCCCGTGTACATAGGGGACTGCAAGGATGCGCACGAGGTTTCGGAGAGGATCCTCCCTTATGAGCATGAAACGATGAAACGGGTTGTGTCCAATTTTTCCAAGGGGAAATATGTTATTGAAGGGAGGAAAGTTAGGTACGAACCCAGATTGTAACCATGGTTACAATCCATAAATAACGAAATCTTCTGGATGATGTCAGGTTTTTAAGGATTTACTAAGAGTTATAATTTATGGGGAAGTGCCTAACGCAATTACGAACTGCCAACGAAACTAGTGGCAAACATCCATTTAGGAAATTCAATCCCCAAACCGACTTCCCAAGCGACTTAGCACGTAGGGCATATTCCATTTATCAGAATATGGGGCTTGATATGGTTGGCATCCATAAATCAAGGTTTGATATGGGGGGTTCGCACACTACCGTCACGTACCCGCCACTCTTCGCTCTGCGCCCGTCTTCTGGCAGCGAAGTCTGGCCAAATGGGCAATTGAGAAGTGCGATAGATTTGTATGTCCACATAGCATTCTGCGAAACACACTGTACATTCTGCCCCTATGATGTAGAACTGCCGTTCGGTAAAACACAGAAAGTAGAGACGTATCTTGACGCCCTGAAAATGGAGCTTGCCGCATATGCAAAAAGATTAATGGCAGGTGATTCAAGATTGAACTCAGTTTATATCGGTGGCGGCACTCCTACAATGCTCTCAGGGACCCAGCTAGGCGCATTGATAGAATTTATCCGAAGCAATTATGCCCTCTCTGAGGGGCTGCCTTTTTGCATTGAAGGAAGTCCGCTCACCATCACGGCTCCTGAGGGAAGGGAAAGGCTCGAGATGCTTGGGGTGAAGGGGGTGAACAGGCTAAGCATCGGTGTTCAGTCATTTGACGCAGCCGTTCTCGCAAATACCGCCAGAAAGTACGACGGCGAGATTGCCCGCAAGGCAGCCAAGACTGCGATGGGCTTGTTTGAGAATGTAAATATAGACCTTATCCAAGACCTTCGTGGCCAAACGCTTGAATCGATTCAATGCGACCTGGATGCGATAGCAGAACTTCAGCCGCCTTCCGTAACATGGTACAACCAGAGGGTTACACCAGATGCTGCTGATTTTCGTTTTGTAGAAAGCAGGCCACAAGAATATGGCGGCGAGATGGAAAGCCACATTGCTAGGATTATGATAACCGAAAGAATGGGGGAATTGGGGTACGTACAGGAATATGGAGACAAATTCGTAAGAGGCGGAAAATTCAGAGACAATTTCAAGAGGGCCCGCAGCAGCACCATAACGGATATGATTGGGGTCGGTTCATCTGCGTATTCGCATGCGAACGGCTTTTTCTACCGTAATGTGGAAGGCGCAGGGGCGTACATCGACCTGATGAATAGGCATGGGTCGGCAATCGCACATGCACTGCCGCTAAGCCCAGAAGAAATCTTTGCAGGCCTTATTGTGCATGGAATAAAATTTGGCGTAGACTTGAATGACATACGCGACATGGTCGGAGAATGGAGAGTTGCCCATTTTTTGCGAAAACATCGTATCTACGAAAAGCTTAGAAGCCTGCAGGAGGATGGCCTTGTTTCCGTAGATGGAAGTGCTGTTAGTTTGACTGACAAGGGCAGGCTTTTTGAAAACGAAATAAGCCGGCTTTTCTATTCTCCTTCTGTAGAGAAAGCCCTTTCACAAAGAGGCGTGCCAGCACCCATACGGTGGTACTTCAGGATTGCGATTGCTGCTTCGATATTGATGATGCTGTATAGTATTGGAGATGCAGTCCTTAATCCTGAATCGGCGACATCTAACGGAAAATTAGAAGAGGTTTGTCAGCCATTTTCGTGTGGAACTTAGCCCTCTTTGAATAGAGAAACACACGAGTGTTTACAGAAAACGGGAAACTGAAAACTGTTTTGTAACCATGGTTACAATCGGTTTCAGATGTCAAACAGAACCCGTATTATCCAATAGGATTTCTCCCTTTTCACTTCAAGCATATGATAAGTAACCGCCTTGATTATATTCTTGGGAGGTTTTTTCTCTCCGTAAATTTTCACGCGGATTGATTTCTTTTTTTCATCTGCTTCCAGGATTTCCACGCGCACGGGCGAGATTTTCTTCAGCTCGCATTCCACCACAAGGGTTTCCAGAATTTTCAGGATTAGGCGGGGAAGCTCGTCCGCGGATGCGTGGATTTCAAATTCCGCATCTTCCTCCTTTCCCTTTCCTATGAGCTCAAACGTCCCTTCCACAGCATCCTTTACCGCCGCGGAAAATGTCCTTGCCTTCGCCTCAAGGAAGGCATCGGCGGTGTGCTCAAGGAACCTGTGCATGGAATGGATTTTCCGTTTGGCTTTTTTAAGGGTTGGGGCGAATTTAACCTATGGGTTTCAGGAATCTGGGCGAGGGGAAGCGCATTGAGGCGGAATGCGTGGTGTCCTCCGCGAAAAGAGGCAGGGATTATACGGTCTATACTCTTACCGATGGGGAAGCGGAAATGGAGATGCACTCGCGCGAATTCTACAGGATTGGGGATGCGTATTCCATAAGCGGCACTGTTGAGGGCGGGCACGGGCTCTTCGTGCTGAAGCCGGAAAAGATGGAGAAGAAGCCGGCGTCATATGCAGCCGTGCTGAAGAAGGCGGAGGAGAATGCGCAGGTGCGGCATGAGAAATTCCTCGCTGACGGATTGATGGAGAAGCTGCGCGGGCGGGTGGAATTGGCGGCGAGGAAACTGTCGGCAGCGAGGAAGCTCGGGCGGTTCATACTTCTGAAATTCCACAACGACGCGGACGGGGTTGCGGGGGCGCTCGCGCTCATCAAAGTGCTGGGGAACGTGCAGAGCCACCAGCAGAATTCCGCCCTCTACCGCGTTGCGGACGCGATGCGGGACGTGAATGTCATACGGTACGAGAGGAGCCCGCTCGTGGTGATTGTGGATTGCGGGAGCGGTGAGGACAGCAGGGAGGGGCTCCAGATACTGAAGGCGGGGGGGGCGGAGATAATGCTCATAGACCACCACCCTCCGGAGAAGGGGGTGGAGGGGCTGTGCTCCACGTTCCTGAGCCCCTGGGCGGTGAGCGAAGAGGAGGAGGCAAGCACTTACCCGGCGGGATACCTGTGCTGCGAGGTGGCGCGGGCGTGCGGAAAGGATTTGGCCGACGCCCCATTGCTGGGAGAAAAGCGGGAAAGGGGGGCGGATGGCAAATTGGGGCTGGAAGAGCTGGCGAAGATCGCATGCGCGGGGGACAAGAGCGGCATAATGCCCCTTTCGGACGCGGACAGGGAGAAAGCATTGGTGATAGATTATATGGCTACTTACGCGGAGTTCGGGAATAGGTTGGAATTCTACGAACACGCGATGGGCGAGAAGGAATTGTATTCATCCATCCTTTTCCAGGCGCGCGAGAGGATGGAGCGCGTGAAGGAGGAGGTGGGGAAGATGATGAAGAAGCGGATAGAGGGCCCCGTGGCTGTCTATACCGTTGATTTTGACAAGATGAGCTCGCGCGAGTTCCCGGGGAAGGGGAAGCTCACCACGCGCGCGTTTGAGCTTGTGATGCACGAGGGGCCCGTTGTCGTGCTGGGCGTGTGGGAGGGGGGGATATCCTTCCGGCTGAACGAGGACGCGGTGCTGCGCGGGATGAATGCCAGTGCCGTGATAGAGGCGGTGAAGGCGAAGATGGGGAGCTTCATAGAGAGCGGGGGCGGGCACGGGCGTGCGGCTTCGCTGAGGATAAAAAGGGGCTATACGAAAGAAGTGCTTGAAGAGGTTGTCAATCAGCTGCAGGCTTCCCAGCCGCAGGAGAAACAGGCCTTGCAGCCCTCCTGAAAGACGAGGCTTGAGTCGCAAACAGGGCAAACGCCTTTCTTTATTTTCTCATCCGCGGTCATTTGGACGCACCGCTGTGTATGCGTATGGTAGTATTAAAAGAGTTGAATTTCACGTCGGGATTTGTGTTTAACAAAAGTTGAGGAAAAGACACAACTTGTAACCATGGTTACAAGGTTTCCGAGAAAGGGATTCCCATATTTTGGTGCAGGAAAAATACGCAAGGAAATGGAGAAAGCGTTTCCCCCCACGTTTTTGACAATGGACTTGGGGGGATTCGCACCCCCGGCCTCTCCGATGCGAACGGAGCGCTCTGCTGCTGAGCTACAAGCCCGGGAGAAAAAATCAATCCTTATAGACCGCGAGCGGAATGACGCCCTTGTCAAACTCCTGCCTCGCCACGTCAAGGAACGCCATCGTCGGCTCGGTCTTTATGAGCGGCGGCGCGCCCAATGCGAGCTGGAGCGCCCTCGCCCCCATGAGCCTTGCAAGTTCAAAGTTGTTGAGTGTCTGAGAAGCCATACTCTGCACCTTATGCGGAATGAATTCTGTCCCTTATTCTTTTTAACCCTTGTTATGGGGCTGTAGGGATTTGAACCCTAGCATGCAGGTTTCTTCTTGCGAAGACCTGGAGCCTGCCGCGCTACCAAGTTACGCCACAGCCCCGTGAGAAAAGGATTAGCCATAATAGGTTTTTAAAAGTGGCGCGCATGCCGGGCTTGCCGCCTCCACTAAGTTCTTTTTTATTCATTTGCCAGCAAAAACCGGATGGGTGGGATGTGTGAGGCAGATAAGGGCAGACCCGGTGGGAAATGCGGAAAAACCGACGAGACCAAAATGGTACACTCGGTTGGCTGATAGGGCGAGGAGCCTGAAGAACAGAATCAGAGAGAAGTTTGAGCTATCGGAACTGAAAGAAACCGCCCTGAATGACCCTTTTGACGGGCACGGGGCAGTGAAGGAGCTAGCAGGGAGAAGCCAATTCGGAATGCTGGCGGACATTGCCGTGAACGCGTCCGTTTCTGAGAACGCAAGGGATGCCACGTATGCCCTTTTTAGGCATGGGCTAAGGAATGAATTGGCGTTTGTTGCGGCGTATGCGGAAAAGACGGGCATACGGAGGTTTGCGCGAAGGCTGATTGAAAGGCAGGAATCAGAAGTAGCATAAGGAGTACGTTCAAAGAGTTTCCAAGTGAAGTGGGGGGAGGATCAGGAGACAATAGTTTCGCAGAAGCGAAACTGTGCGCATTTTTCCCGCTGGAAAAATAGCGTGGAAGATATGGGGAGGGGCGCTCCCCTCCGCGTTTCTTCTGATGGACTCAGGGGGATTCGCACCCCCGGCCTCTCGCGTGCAAGGCGAGCGCTCTACTGCTGAGCTATGAGCCC
>JAGVON010000032.1 GCA_020052735.1 archaeon
CTCTGAAAGGCCTCTGCCCGCGGCGCCCCCGGTTGCCACGCGGCCCGCGGAAGTTGCGCCAACAGCTCCAGCAGTAAGGCCCCCGGAGCGGCTTACCGCGGAGGAGGCCCGCAGGCTGGAGGAGTCTGTCAGGGCAGTAGTTTCACCAATTGCTCAACCCACCACCGCGCCAGTGACAGCCCCGCCTACCATCGCGTCAGTTACCGCGCCCACCGTGGCAGCGCCTGAAGCGGCGCTCACGCAGGAACGCGCGGCAGAAACAATATTCAACTATATGAAGCTCCTGCTTTCCGAGCCGGAGGCAAGGAGGATAAGCGACTATGTTTCGGGCAGGAGGGTGTTCGGAAGGATGGCATTCGCGAACGAGGAGACCGCAACGAGGGCGTATGACGCGCTAAATCCATTCATACAGCTCTTCCACCTGAACCCGCTTGTCCTGAGGGAGGAGGACGGCAGGCTCGTGCTGAGGGATGTCCCGAGGCCACCCTACACCGACACCATAATACAAAACCTTGCTCGCACCAACTCCAATTTCACCGGGGAGGTCGCGAACTGGGCCGCGGACACCTACAACGAGGCGCACCCGGACTTCCCTGTGTCCGTGGAGGGATGGTTCACCCCTGCGGAGATATTCCAGAGGGGCAGGATGATTGAGATAATGTCCTCCGCGCTGTTCCGCACGCTCAGGTCCATGGACAATGCGGCCTACAGGGTGGACAGGGGGGAAGGCGCAGAGACGGTGAATGCATACGAGTTCGGGGCTTACTACGCCTTTGACCGGCCGGGCAGGGGCAGGGTGGAGCTTTCCCCGTCCGAAGCCGGAATCGGGCAGTTTGAAACCCAGGACATACAGGTCCTTTTCGCGTGGATAATGTCCTGCTACACCGGCAACCACGAGAACATGTACGACAACATGCTCCACGCGGCGGACCCGTCCCACGCGACCGCAGACACCAACTATTCCGGGATGAGGCTGGACCACGCCAGCCTGGACTACTACAACAGCCATTTCCAGGAATACATGGACGCGCTTCCCCAGGATCTCCAGGCCGCGATAGATTACAACGCAATCATACTGGGCGCAATGATAAAGGCGTATTACGTGCGCGCATACGGGGAGCCTGCGAACGACGAAGCGGCTGCACAGCTTGACGCCGCGTGCATAAATGCAGGCAAGGTAATACTGCTCGGCCAGATGGAGGCCGAGATGAGCAGGGGATGGAACGAGTCCTTCATTTACGACGGCCAGGAATACATGCTCGGCACGCACCTCCTCACCAGGCCAACAGGGCATGGAATAATGATTGATGGGGAAAGCAGGGAGCACCTGCTCGTGCTCCCCACCAGCGACCCGCTTGAGGTGAGGGTGGTCGGCTACTGGCAGACGGGCCGTGTGCACATGCTGCGCGAAGGGGGAGGGACCGCAGTCGCGAACGTGCGGCTGGAGACAACCCCCGAAGGGGCGGCTTACATACCCTACCACGTTTCAGGAGGGGATTCCCTTGGCGACGGCCTCACGGTGATGTGGAGCTACCCATCGCCCGGGTACGGATTCGGCGAGGCGGCGCGCGGGATGCCCAACCAGTACCAGGACATAATGGCGCCCCCAACCACCGGGCTTCCCGCCAGCTACGAAGACATCCTGCCGCCTGCGTTGCGGGCAAGGCAATACCGCATACTTGATGCGCAGCCGAACCTCGCCGGGGAGGCGGAGTATTACACGGTGGGCGAGAGGCTTGACGAGGCGGTCTTCACCGTAAGCGGCCCGGTTGGGCTCCGCGCCAGGGATGGCACCCCTGCCGGGACGGTTTCGCTGACCGAAATGCTGGAGAACCCATACACATACGCGGAGTGGGCGATGCTCAGGCATCCCAGGGCAGGCGAGAATGCCTATTATTCGGTGCTCACGGACCAGGCAAGCACGGCATACGGGGAGCTGTTCCAGGGCGACCTTGTGCACACCGCGGAGTTCCGCGACGGCAAGGTCTACATTTACATGGACACTAGCACAGGCAAGATTGTGGATGCGTACGACCAGAACCTGCGCGATGCCGAAGGCCACGAAGTCAAGCGGGTTGAAGTTGGCAGCTACCTATTTACGTTTGCGGAGGACGGGAAGCTGGAGAGCTACATCATAGAGATAAAGCCCGGCTCCGAAGCCGCAAGCTCGGGGCTTCCGCAGGCGGATGTGCTTCGCAGGCTCATACTTGCGAGGATGGACGGGACCGTGCTGGCAGAACAGCTCCACGAGGCAGCGAGCGGGGAGCAGGAGGTTTCCATCTCCTTTGACGTGTATTCCGGCGCCACGGTACGGGTGCCGCACGAAGGGATGTATCCGCCAAACGAGAGCTATCTCGCAGTGGCATCAGTGGTCGCACCGATGTTCTACCCAGTGGCCGAGGAGGCCGGCGCATTGGGCACTTTCGGAAGGTACAGGGGCAGGCTTGCCGAAATCCGCACCGAGTACCTCCAGGTGGCGCAGTCGCTCCAGACCATAACGGCCGCAGAACAGGAAATGTCCGCGGAGCAGCAGCTCGCGAAACTGCTGTTGGAACGCAGGAACATCTACGTCCAGATGATTGCGGATGTTGATGCCATGGTTCCAACCGCTTCCGGGGAGCAGCTTGCGCAGCTTGAGTCCTTCAGGCAGAAGGCTGCCGCGGAGAGGGACATGGTAAGCGAAGAGGCGCTCAACGCAATCATAACCGGAAGCGACCTGGGGGAGGGCGAGCATTACTACAGCTTCGTTTACATGACCTCCCTTTGGAAAGAGCTTGAGCAGGTTCACGCGCAGTTCAATGGCCTCAGCCAGCAGTATTACGAGACGGAAGACCCGGATGAGAAGGCGGGCATATCCGACCAGGGCTGGGCGCTGATATTGCGCAGGAGGGAGATTTACGAGGAGATGCTCGCACACCTCAGCGGCGCAATTGTATATGACCCGGACAGCTATAACAAGCTCGCGGAATACTCGCGGACGCTCTCCACAAACATGGAGGCGTACCTCCCGGACAGCGAAGTGCATTATGACGCGCTGAGGCAGGAACTTGGAAGGTGATTATGATGGCGGCATTCAGGCAACCACAGCAGGCGAAGCAGGCTTCTGAGATGGAGGACCCGGCGCAGATGCGCGCGGAACGGGTTGTACCGGCCCTTGAGGCCTTTATCGCAGCCGCGGAGCAGGGCTCGGCTATGGCGCTGACAAACGAGCAGAAGGGCTGGCTCATGGCCATGGCGGACCGGATATCCGTTTTCTGGAACGGGGATGGCGCGGATGCACGCTACGTGCATGAGAACGCAGATGCGCTCGCGCTCCAGTTCAACAGCATCCGCACGCTTTTCGTGTCATTCCTCACCGAAGATGAGGGCAGGCGTCTCAGGGACATCACCACCATCCTTTCCGGCTCGGGCGCAGCCCCTGTCCAATTGGGCCTGCCAAGCACACACATGGGCTCGGAGATGCAGATGCCCACGCTTGGGCAGCCCGTGCGCATGAGGATTTCATCCCCCGGGGACATACAGATTGAGTTCAACGAGAAATGGCTTCCGTTGTATGGCACAGAAGAAGCCAGGGAAGAGGGCGAGAACGTGGCTGGCCGCGCGGCAGCCGCCTCCTATGCCGCAAGCATCAACTCGGGGTTTGAATCCGAAGCCAGAAGGGCGGGCGAGGCGTTTTACCAGGACATACTTGACAATGTGAATGCCGTGACCGGGGCGGGCCTCAGTTCGGCGCAGTTCGCGGGCGGGCTTTGGGGCAGCGCTGCGGAATTCATACGCGACAGGTTTGGGCTTTCGGACGATAAGATACAGAATTACCTGCAGATGGTCAGGGACGGAAAATTCCTGGATGCACTTGACATTGTCAAGAGGGAAGACCCCAACAGCCCGTGGGCGTGGACGCTGGAGCAGTCGCTCGCGGGCGGGCTTAACGGCTCAAATACGAGGTTCGTGGTCGGCGGCTTTGATGCCAACGCCTCATACCGGCTTTTTGAGAACGAGTACACATTTTTGGACGTTGGGTTTGTGCTGGGCCTTCGCGCGGTGAGGAACTATCGCGTGAGCGCGGAATTTGACAATGCCACCAACACATTCACATTCTCCGGTTCTCCGGAGGTCACGACCGAGGCGCAGGTCGGCGGCATGGTGACATTGGCAACGGGCGTGAACGTCACTCCAGGAAGGACGCTCTCCGTGCAATGGGCAACGGGATGGGACCCGGTTTACCAGCCACAATCCACCGAAGAGGTGGGCGAGCGTTACGCGAACAGGGTTACCGCCGGCTTCAATGACGAGACAGGCAACCCGCTGGGCATACCCATGGGGGGAAAGGTCTATCTCGCACTCGCAGCTTCTGTAGAGACTGTCGGGGAGAACGTCGCGGAGGTGACGTTCCAGGGCGCAACGCAGATGGTGCTCGTCACAGGGGATGATTTCGTCCTGCTGGGCTCGGTGGGCGCGGCAGTGCGCTGGACACCCGAAGCGGTGGGCGGGGAATTTGCGTCCACAGCCGCCCCCTGGACAGTTGAGGGCGGCCTCACGGGCAAATACAAATGGGACGACATTAGCGCGTACATAACGCTAACCGGAGGGGTTGCCGGCCAATCCGACGAGTACAGGGGCTGGCAGGCGGGCCTGGAGGGCGGCGTGCGCCAGGTTGATGAAAACGGAAATGAAATCTGGGGCGTTAGCGGATATGCAAGGATAACGGGGCAGAATGTTATCTGGGCGCCTGATTTCCTGCTCAGGCAATACAATGATTCCGCAGGCAGTGGGCAGGAACAGGTACTGGGTGGAGAAGGTGGGATACGTGTTGAATTCTAAGGAATTGGTTTTGCTGCTGGCTGTGCTTTCATTTTCATTCGCCGCACAGACGGCTTCGTTGGAGTACAACGGGCCGCTTTACCGGATTTATACGCCCGGCTACCTGAATTACCTGCATGTCATACCCCATCTTGAATTCACGGAAACGCTGCGGGTTTCCACGGCGGGAGGGCAGCGCGTGATTTCCGGGGCCGCATCCGACCTCCAGGATGATGATATAGTTTGCGAAGGCCAAGTGGACATCCGGCTGGACACCCGCGGAAAATGGGCAAGCGGCGACCTGGAGCAGAACATGAATTATTACCAGTGCGACCCGCCTGTGCGCAGCGGCGGGATAAATGAAAACATAAACGTGGTCTGGGATTCGGACCTATACGATTTTTTTTACACAGAAGAAACGTGCACCGCGGACGAGTCCTGCTGGGGCAGGACGCCAACCCTCATACCTCAGCCCGCAAATTTTGTGAGGACCGGCACGTGGTTCTATGGGCGCGAATCCACCTCCAACGTCATATGCAAGGGGGTAGCAAACCTGAACAGCGGAAGCACGCTCCTCAGTTCCGGAGTGATTGATGGCTCCGCTGTGGATTACAGTTCCACTTTAACCCGCGGCTCATATGCGTTCAACGCCAATATGGAAATAGATGGATGCGCCGCAATTGTACGGACACCCACCTGCCCCACTCCTGATTATGTGGGCAGGGAGGAGATTTTCAGCAGGACGAGCGCGAGCGGAGGCACAAGCGACCCGCAGTATTCCGGCACGGTCGGCCCGGCCACGATGAACATCCGCGTGGTCAGGGATGCGGACCTCAGCGGAACCGCGGAGGTGGTTTCGGTAATTCCATCCCCGGTGGATGTTTTGCCAAGCGGCACGCAGCGCGTGGACATCACAGTGCGGAACGTTTGCTCCGCGCCAGACCCGCGGCTGTGCCAGCCCATCACGGTGACCGGGGTCACAGTGAGCAACGGCTTCAGATTCCGCTTTGACACGGGCGGAAGCATGGTCCCGCTCGGCTATCTCACCATAAATCCGGGGCAGGCAAAGACGTTTGAGGGGATACTCACGGCCCCGGCATACACGGACTGCCCGACCCAGTTGACATTCACCGCTGCATACACCTACACCGGATGCACTGGCAATATAGGAGGCACCCCTGCAACCCTGAACGTGCCGTTTGACTGCCCGCCCCCGCCAGGGCTGCAGGAGAACATCACGGATTTGGTGCCCAACTTCATGCCGGACCTCCCGAGCAGGGTTGACATAGAAACTGGGACGGACTTTGAATTCAGCGTGATAACGCACAACACGGGCGAGAACAGCAGCAACCCCGGCGAGACCTGCGTGAACATAGGCAACTGGCTCACCGGAGGCGGCGGCATACCTCCCGGCCCCCCAGTGAGGATTTTTGACGACCTGGAAGGCGTTTCGCCCATCCGCTACTCATACGGCGTGATACCGCCCGGCGGCTCGGTCGTGCACGACCCGATAACCTTCTCCTGCACCGATGGGATGGAGGGCGACAGGTACCTCCTGATTGCTCAGGTTGACTGCATGCCCTCCGAAGGCGGCACAACCGTTGAGGGGCCCGGCGGGGAGGAGAACAACATAGTCACCAGAATTCTGGAATGCGTCCCGCCCGGGGAGGGCAACGAGACCGACCATGAGGGCGAGCACACATGCGACGTTAGCCCCTCCATACAAACGGGCTTCCCGCTGGACACGTACCAGTTCCGCGTCACATGCGATGAGGGGAACCTGGACGATTTATGCAGCGGCTCCATAACATGGGACTCGCACTCAGGCAACGTCACCTACACCAGTTCGGACGACCTTGACCTCTACCACATAACCGTGGATGGCGGCACACTCTCAGGCACCGTCACAATAGAGGCGAACGTCCGGTACGATGACGGCAACGCGACCTGCAGGGCCGAGCTCAACGTGCCCGCGGTCCCGTGCGAAGAATTTGTATAGCCCGCATACTTTTCTATTTTCTTTCCTTTCCCTACTCAGACCTTTATCTCTTCCCCGATGGAAGGGACAACCACTTCATAGCTCCTCTGCAGGCTCTCCTTCATTGATTTGAGCGCATCCTCCTCCCCGTGGATGAGCACAATCTTCTTCAGCCCCTTTATCCCCTTTGCAAACTGTATCAGCTCGCTCTTCCCGGAATGCCCGGAGATGCGTATCTCCCTCACCTTCATATGCATCTTCACCATCTTGTGGTCTATCTCCACTTCCTTGTCCCCGTTCAATATCTTCCTCCCGCGCGTCCCTTCCGCCTGGTAGCCCATGAATATTATCTTGTTCTTGGGGTCCGGCGCCATGCGCGTGACATAGCCGAGCGCGGGCCCGCCCGTGAGCATTCCCGAGGTGCTCACCACTATTGCGGGCTCCTCAAACACGTCGTCCCTGTCCTTCCTGCGCGGCGTGTGGAAGTACGGGCTCTTGAACGGGTCGTCGTCGCTCATTAGTATTCTATTCTTTATCTCCTCCTTCGCATAGCCGAGGTTCTGCCTCGTTATCTTCATCCCGGTGCCAATCATGCCCTCCACATAAATTTTGGTCTCGGGTATCGCGCCGGACTTCATGTAGGATTCAAGCAGGAGGAGTATCTCCTGGCCCCTGCCCACAGCAAAAGATGGTATGAGCACGTGCCCGCCCTCCTTCAATGTTTCCTTTATCTCGTGCACCAATTTTTTCATCGTCTCCTTCACCGCGGGAAGCTCCTCATTCCCGTACGTGCTTTCCATTATCAAAGTATCGCACTGGAAGTTCCTGTCGCATCCATCAAGCAATTTCGTCCCCCGCACCGAGATGTCCCCGGTGTAAAGGACTTTCTTCTCGCCCTCCACAAGCACCATCGCGCTCCCCAGCACGTGCCCCGCGTTCAACAATGAGACCTTGAACCCGTGCCCGGAATGGAAAGGCTGCCTGAACTCGTGCAGGCGGAAGTTGTTCATTACTACATCCACGTCCCTCTGCGTGAAGGTCTCGCTGCCCTTGCGCACCGCCTTCCCCAGCCGCGCATAGTCCGCGAGCAGCACAGCCACAAGGTCCTTCGTCGGCTTGGTCGCATGCACGTTCGGCCGCAGCCCCTCCTTGAAAACGTGCGGCAGGTAGCCGGAGTGGTCCAGGTGCGCGTGCGTGACCACGATGTCGCGCATGTGTTTCCCCATCGCATCCGGTATCAGCGGGTATTCGGTCTGCTCGCCCAATTTGACGCCGCAGTCCAGCATTATGTATTTTCCCTTCTCGTGGAGCATGAAGCAGTTCCTCCCAACCTCATGGGCCCCACCGTAAATGTTAAGTTCCATGCGCTAATTTTGAAGGAAACATATATATCCGCATGCCTTTCCGGCAGGCAATGGCGATATTGTTGCGGGCAACATCCCCTGTGCAGATGGGGCGGGCGACCAAGATTTATAATATTTGCATAAGGAATGGACGCATGCACGGTGCCGAAGGCCGAAGGGGCGCTGCCGGATTGTCTTTGCCCGCAATCGCGTTTGCAATCCTGTTCCTGTCCGGGTGCGTGCTGCCTAAGCTCCCCTGGCAAAATGAAAACGTCGTCATTTTCAATGCCCCCCAGCAGCTCCCGCCCGCGACCGTGGGCGAGCAGTACACCTATTCCTTCTGCCAGCCCGACACCGCGCGCTCTGGGTCGGTGTGCGGCGGGCTGACGCCCGCAACCAACCCCTCCGGCGGCAGGCCCCCATATTCAATCATATATGGCAGCGGGATACACGCCCCGGGCATCAACCTCCAGCTCAACGGGCTGTAACCTCGGCACCCCCACCAGGGAGGGCACGTACAGCTTCAGCGTCTGCGCCCGCGACTCTTTCGGAACGTCCGCATGCAAATCAGTTGAGATGCAGGTAACCGGGAACGCCAACCCGGACGAATCCGGCAACTGCGGATCCCGCTTCTGCGAATCGTGGCAGGAATGCGGACAGGGCAGGTGCGCCGCAAAGGCCGGCTTCTGCAACGGGAATGCGGAATGCGGGCAGGGCAGGGAATGCAATGTCAGGAC
>JAGVON010000060.1 GCA_020052735.1 archaeon
AGCGCACCCGAGCGTCTCCACCGATTTCAGTTTTTTCACAATCGCGTTCCGCCTGCTCATCCTCTGCACGCCCACCGCAAGCGTAATCACGACCACCGCGGGCAGCCCTTCCGGAATCGCCGCAACCGCGAGGCTCACAGCCGTAAGGAACATCTCCACGGGCTCAAACCCGCGCGCCAGCCCCGCAAGGAATATGAATGCGCAAAGCACCAGCACGCCCATCCCGAGCTGCTTCCCCATCCTCTCCAAATCCATTTCCAGGGGCGTCCTCTCCTTCTGCACGGTCTGCACCATCTCGGTGATGCCGCCCATCCTGGTGGCCATCCCGGTCTTCTCAACGAGCATGCTCCCCTTCCCAGCTACTATGGCAGTTCCGGCCCAAACCCGGCCCTTCCCTGCCTCGTGCTTGTGCACCGGGACGCTCTCGCCCGTGAGCGCGGCCTCGTCCGCCGCAAGACCGTACTGCTCCACAATCAATCCGTCCGCGGGCACGCGGTCCCCCGCCTCCAGCAGCACGATGTCCCCAGGCACAATCTCCCGCGCGTCTATGTTCGCCGCCTTCCCGTCCCTCATTACGTTCGCGCGGGGCGACACCATCTTCCTCAGCGCCTCAAAGGACTTCTCCGCCTTGTACTCCTGCACAAACCCTATTATCGCATGCAGGAAAACAATAGCAAGTATCATTATCGCGTCCAGCCCCTCGCCCAGCATTTCCGCAACAATCGCAGCCGCAATAAGGAGCAGGACAAGGAAGTCCGTGAACTGCCTCAGGAATTTGATTAGTACGTGCTCCCCCTTCTTTTCGCGCAGCTCGTTGGGGCCGTATTTCCTGAAGAGCCTGGCCGCCTCAGCGCTGCCCAGGCCCGCATGCCTCGCCATCGTTTTTTGTTCAGGCGGAGCTTTTTAAACTCTTACTTCTCAATTATGCGCAAGGTGCTGGTTATGTATGGTGTAACTCCACAAGCTTATGACAGGGCAATCACGGTCTTCAGCCCGGACGGAAGGCTTTTCCAGGTTGAATATGCGAAAGAGGCAGTCAAGAGGGGCGCCACGGCAGTCGGCGTCTGCACAATGGACTCCGTCGCTCTCGTGGCATACAAGGCCGCGCATTCCCGCCTAGTGGTCCCGGAATCCATGCAGAAGATTTTTGACGTGGACAGCCACGTCTGCGTAACGGCCAGCGGATTGATTGCGGATGCGCGACGCCTTGTGGACATAGCGCGCACGCACGCCCAGAGGCACAGCATGACCTTCAACGAGCCCGTGCCAACCGAGTCCATAGCCAAACACGTCTGCGACCTTATGCAGTTATACACACAGTACGGGGGCATACGGCCCTTCGGCGTTTCCCTCCTGGTCGCGGGGGTGGGCAAGGGCGGCCCGGAGCTCTACGAAGCGGAGCCGAGCGGCGCCATGACCGGCTACTACGCGGATTCCGTTGGGAACGCGAAGAAGGAAGTGGACGAGCTCCTTGAGAAGAAGTTTGACAGGAAGATGGACATAAAGGACGCGGTAGGCGTTGCGGTTGACGCCCTAAAACAGACGAGCGAGAGCAAGCTCACCGCGGACAACATTGAGGTCCGCTATGCGACCATGTCCTCGCCCAAATTCGTCCCCATGACCGATAAGGAAATCGCCAAGTACCTGAAATAGATTTCCACTAAGGCGCGCCCACAATCGTGCCGGCGTGCCTCCAAGAGGAAGGGGGAGCACCCCCCCTCCTTCGCTCTCCGCCCCATACATCGGGGCGTCGACCGAATCTCTTTAGGGTAATCATAACCCCCCATCCGAATTCTATTCTATAGAAACAATCGTTCCCGCATGTCTTTTTCCTTTTACCGCCTTTTCCAAATCCTTCAAGTTCTTTCCGCCCACGAAATGCAGCTCTATCCCGCTCCTCTTCGCGAGCTTGCACGCCACCATGTCAAACACGAAATTCGTGCCCGGCGCCCTCTGGTCAAACTTCTGCGCCATCTCCAATAGTTGTTCGTGCGTCATCTTGTCAAATTTCTTCGCCGAAGGGTTGGTTTTCGGGTCCGAATCATAAATCCCGTCCACGTTGCTCAAATTAACGAGGCGCTTCGCCCCGACTGCCTCCGCAAGCAATACGGAATCCGTATCGGTAGTAATCCCGGGAATGGTCCCCCCCATCACCACAATTTTGTGCCCGCCCAGCGCCGCCGCCGCCTTCCCAAAGTCCCTGAAAACCTTCGGGTGCGCAACATCCCTGAATAATGCAAGCATGAGTTGCGCATTCAATCTCGTCGCCGCAACCGCCGCCTCATCAGCCACGAAATTGTTTCCGCAGAATTCCCGCGCGGCGGACGCATACTCGCGCGCCACCTTTCCCCCGCCCGTGACAATCCCCAGCTCCTCGCCGCTCTTAAGCGCCATTTCCTTGAACTCCTTCAGGAACGCATGGTCTATGCTGCCCGTGCCGTTGATCAAGCTTCCCCCAAGAGAGATTACGACTGCCATGCAGAACGCTTGTGTTCGCATGCTTATTAAGGTTTTCAGTCCTGGGCAGATGACAGCAAACCGCATCCGGCATTCAGCATCCACATCTCTGCTGAGATGACTGGCAGAATCCACCGGGATTCCGCCATCCAGCATCCGGTTTCTGGCTATGCTTCTCAAAACCCATATTTCTTCCTGACCTCCTCCAGGGTATATGCCTTTCGTTTTCCCGACTTTATCTCCTCATCCATCTTCTGCATCTTAGCAACCGCAAGTTCATCCATATTTCTGCGCGTTTTTTTCATTTTCAACACCGTCAAATCCTGCACGAAACCCCGTGCTTCAAGTAGTATTTCTGGTGCTCCTCCTCCGCAGGATAGAATTCCCCGGCAGGCACTATCTCCGTCACAATCGGTTTTTTGTATTTCCCGCCCTTCCCTAATCTCTCCGTGGACTCCTTCGCTTCCTTCTCCTGTTTTTTTGAATGGTAAAATATCACGGACCTGTACTGCGCCCCCACATCCGGCCCCTGCCTGTTCAAAGTAGTCGGGTCGTGCATCCCCCAAAAGGCATCAAGCAATTCCTTATACGAAACCTTGGAAGGGTCAAACTCCACGCGCACGGATTCCGCATGCCCCGTATTCCCTCCGTGCACTCCCCAGTAAGTGGGATTCTCCTTCGTCCCGCCGGCATACCCCGCGGTGGTGGAAACAACCCCGGCAACCGCATCAAACCGCTCCTGCACGTGCCAGAAGCATCCCGCCGCAAAAGTAGCAATCTCGGTCTTCATACTCCCCTCCCTTGCATGCGCGCCCTTCCCTTCATATGGCTTCAGCGCAGCCGCGTTTATGCAATACCTCTTACCTGTGGGCGGCGGCCCGTCGTCAAACACGTGGCCGAGGTGCGCCCCGCACCTTGCACAGAGCGCCTCCTCCCTTTCCATAAACAGGCTCTTGTCCACCTTAATCCGCACGTTCAACCCAGAAACGGGCTCCCAGAAGCTGGGCCACCCCGTCCCGGATTCAAATTTAGCCCCAACCTCAAACAAATCCGTCCCGCAGCACACACACTGGTACAATCCCTTCCCAAGGGGAACATCGCACTTCCCTGTGAAGGGTATTTCCGTCCCCCTCTTCCTCGTAATCTCAAACTGCTCCGGGGTAAGGATTTTCCTCCAATCCGCCTCGCTCTTCCTCACCTCCGGCACTTCCTCTGTTTTCCCGCTCCTCGCGTTGAATATCCTCATCGCACCCACCGCAGCACAATAACCTGCCCGGCTACAGAATTTTCTCCATTACATCATTATCCGCAAAAAGCTTCGTAAACGGCTTGATGTAAGCAAGGAACTTCGCGGGCTTTATTATGTACATCTTTCCGTTCTTCCACAGCGGCTTGAAACCCAGCCTATACACGACCATCTCGTCCGCCTTGCTGCATTTCCTGAAATAGACCGTCCCGTCCGCGCCTATGCCGCCCATTGAGTCAAACAGCCCCGCCAAAAAAGAAGCGCTGTACTCGTTCTTGTACTTGAACCTCTCCCCCTCTTCCTCCACGGTCTTCTGGAAGAACCGCCTATAAGCAGTATTATAGAAATATATGGTATCCTCGCCGCCCAATATCTTCCCGGCCTCGGCAATCTTCGCCTTCATGCACACATCGGTAAAAGCAGCAAGAATCTCCTCGCTCCCGCTCACACCCAGCCCAGACGGGGCCCGCCTTTCCTTCCACAATCCTATAATATAGGATAATTCCGGAGTGAGCTTTACCTTCATCCCTTAGCCCTCTTCCTTACCCTCTCCTCCTCTTCCTCCCCATACCTCACCGTGGGTATCCTCTTCGCAGGCACGAAGCCCTTAAGCCGCTGCGAGGTGCTCATGTTTATGGAATTCACTATCTCCCCCGCAAGGAGGTCGTCCCTGTCGTTCTGCACGTTGTGCTTCAATTTTTTCTCCGCGCTGAGCGGCATCCTCGCTTCGCTGAAAATGTGCTCCAGAAGCCTCTCGTCCGATTTTGTGAATGGCTCCTTCCCCTCAATGATCCTGGCGTGCGCGTTCTCCAGCACCCCCGCCAAGCGCGTTATGTCCGTTTTTCCCGCCCCCCCGACCTTGAGCGCGGAAAGCAGCCCGGCGGCGAGCACCGTGTTCCTTTTCTTCGTCCTGTCAAGCAGCCGCGAGAGCGTGCCCGCCTCCTTCTGGGAGAGCTTGCCCTTCACCGCCGCAAGAACCTTCGCGGAGAACCCTGAGAAATCCTCTGGCATGCGCGTCTTTCTTTTCGCACATTTATAAGATTTCCGCAGGCCAGCACAATCGGTTTCCTGTTCCCAGTTCTCGGTTTCCAGCAGCCGGTTTCCGGGAAAGCGTTAAATACTCCCTCAGCGAAGCATTCCATGGTGAAGACAGTGGCAGGCGGTAAATTTCACATCGTCATGGAAAAGCAGGAGGGGGGCGGGTATGCGGTTTATGTGCCAGAGCTTCCGGGCTGCGTTTCACAGGGGGACACGGAAAATGAAGCCCTCAGCAACATAAAGGAGGCCATGGACCTTTATCTTGAGGAACTTCGTGCTTCGCACATGGAGAAGCTGCTCCAGCGCATCAAGATAATAGAGCCCGCCGCAAGCCCGTGAGCCGATGAAGCTGCCTGCGGATGTTAGCGGCTCCGAACTCGCAAAAGTCGCAATAAGCCTCGGCTTTGAAATACGGCGGCAGAAAGGGAGCCACCTCATCCTCAAGAAAGGCGAAAAGCTGCTGGTCATCCCACAGCACAAAAGCCTGAAGAAGGGCACTCTGCTTCAAATCCTAAGGGTTCTGGAAATTTCAAAGGAAGAACTCGCAAATATGCTATAGCTTATTCCGGCCCCATCCTGAACACCACGGGCTTGTAGAATGGCGCCATCACAACCTTGTGCAGCACCATCGCCCCCTCGCCAGGGATGCACGACGTTGCCTGCAGCTTGTCCATCTCCACGCACAGCCCGGTCAGCTCCGTTATCTCGTCCGCGCTTTTGTCCATCGCCCCTTCGTCTATGCCGAACACTCCGCCCATCCATTCATCATGCATCTTCGGCTGGAGCCCCCCCTTCAGCCAGATTACCCTCCACGCGTCCTCAGCCAATTCGTACTGGTATAAAGAGGAGTGCTGGACCGGCTGGTGCAGGAGCTGGAACGAAGAAAAAGAGAGCAGCACCGTAAGCGCAATCAGCGCCTCCACTGTTTTCAGCATCAGGCATATTTTCCGGGAAACCTATTTAATTACTATTTGAGTAATCGCACCGATGCTCCTAACCGAGAAATACGCCCCTCAAAAGATTGAGGAAATTCCGGGCAACACCGAGCTGAAGCAGAAGCTGAGGCGCTGGGCGCTGAACTGGGGCAGGGGCGAGCCGGGAAAGCCAATCCTCCTCACCGGCCCCACGGGTACGGGAAAAACGGCGCTCGCCGTCGCCCTCGCCAGGGAGATGGGGCTTGAGCTTGTGCAGATGGGCACCAGCGAGCTCCGCAACAGGGAGCGCGTGGAAAGGATAATGCATGGCGCGATGATGGCATCCACGCTCTCCGGGAAGGGGAAGCTCGTGCTCATAGACGACGTGGACGCAATGTCCGGAAGGGAGGACTCGGGCGGCATCTCCTCCATCGCCTCCGTGCTCCGCTCGCCGGTGCAGCCCATCATACTCACAGCCACGAACGCATGGGAGAAAAAAATCTCCCCCCTCCGCTTCCTGTGCGACGTGCTCACAATCAAGCGCGCCATCGCCCCCTCCATTGCGCGCATCCTCTCCCGCATCGCGGAGGAGGAGGGCATCCAGTGCCCCCCCGAAAGGATAGAGGAGATATCGGAGAATGCAAACGGCGACATACGCGGCGCAATCAACGACATGCAGGCCTGCTCGCCCGGAATGCGCGACCGCGAGAAGGACATGTTCGCGAGGATGTCAGCCCTCTACCGCTCCACCACCTACTCCGCGGCGCGCGAGGCGGGCTTCGGCGACGTTGAGCACGACTACTTCAAGCTCTGGATAGACGAAAATCTTCCAGCTGTCTTTTCCGGCGGCGAGCTCGCGGACGCATATTCCTCCCTTTCCAGGGCTGACATCTTTGACGGCAGGATACATACCCGCCAGTACTGGGGCTTCCTCCGCTACTCCGGGGACCTGATGTGCGCAGGCACCGCGCTCGCCCACCCCGGCGCCGGGCAGAGGTTCATACGCTTCTCCTTTCCTTCATACCTGCGCCAGATGTCCGCGACCACGGCCACGCGCGCAATCCTCCGCTCCCTCCGCAAAAAGGCGGGCAGGAGATTGCACACCTCCGGAAAGGAGGCGGAGGGGTTCCTCCCGATCCTCGCATTCATGCACGTGAACAGCCCCGCCGAAATTGAATCCTTCTACGGGCTTGATGAAAAAGAAGCGGAGCTCCTCTCCACGATGCTCCCGAAGGGCGTGCGCGTGGCGAAGCCGGAGAAAAAAGAGGAAAAGAAGAAGAAAAAGGAAGCGGCTCCCGAAGAGGAAGCGGAAGCAGGCAGGGGAGCAAAACCTGTTTCGGAAAAAGAAACGGCGAAGCCCCCCCAGGAAACAAAGAAGGAGGAAAAGAAGGAAACCCCGAAGGAATCAAATGAACCCGCGAAGAGAGAAGCCCCACGAGAGGGGGCAATCCCCCCGAAGAAGCAGCACTCCCGCCATTCCAAATTAAGCGAGTTTTTCTAATCCCCGTCGTGCGGGCTTGTGTCCGAACGCGTAGGAAAACCCCCACGTCGGTCTCGACGATAGCTTTATATTTCTTGTCTTCCGAATAGGCGCAGTATAAATTTAAGGGTGTAAACCATGGGATCCAAAATAGGAACAGAGAAAATAATGAGGGAGGACGGGTACCTCTACTTCGTCGGGAAGGACGGCTACGTCTGGAGAGTTCCGATGAAGCACAACAAGAGGGGCTCCAAGAAGAAGGTCGGTACCCAGAAGGTCGACAAGAAGAAGGGACACCTTTACTATGTCGGCGACGACGGGTACGTATACCAGGCCAAGATGAAGAACGCCTGAGTATAGCCTTCCTGAAGGGCACTAATCCCTTTTTATTTTTTCCTTATCATTTTATCTACATCTTCTAAGGTGATTATGTGAAATTAGTTGTATCAGACAAGAAAACGGGCAAATCGTATTCCGTGGAAGTGGCGGAGGACAAGCGCTCCCTCTTCGCAGGGAAGAAGATGGGCGACA
>JAGVON010000047.1 GCA_020052735.1 archaeon
GAGAGGTTCATCTCCTTCCCTTCCATGGAATCATACCCTCCCCAGGATGTCCATGTGGCGAAGAGGACCCTTCCATCGGAATCTCGGATTAGGTTGCCGTTAGCATCACTTATCGGGGTGAGAGTGCGGACTATGCGCGAGGAATCGTTCCTTGCCGCGTCCTCCAGCGCCTGCTGGTAGGCGTAATGCGGGTCCGGCTCGGGGCCGAGAAAAATTATCAGGAATATTGCGAATGCGAATAGTATTGCAAGCATTATGGCGAGCGTGCGCTTTTCCATGCGCGATGCTGGACAAGCAATGTTTTTATTATTTGCATGTGTGGGGGCATGCGCTGAGGAATGAGAAAATGGGAATACTGGACGGGCTTATGTATAAAGTGAAATCCGACCTTGAGTGGAAGGCGGGGCAGGAGGTCTCAACCGCGGTCGCGAAGGGCGCGACGGGCGTCCTGAAGAAGGGGGACAACAAGGCGGCTGTGGGGAAGTGCCCGAAATGCAAGGCGAACGTTGAGCCGGGCATCAAATTCTGCCACAACTGCGGGGCGAAGCTAACGCTCACATGCGAGAAATGCGTTGTGGATTACCCGATAGGGACTAAGTTCTGCACAAGGTGCGGGGCGAAACTCAAGGAGTGAGGTGCCGCAAGGCACGATGGTGTGGGCATGCCATTTGACATTGAAACCGGAAGGATTGAGCTGAGCGCGAACGGGGACAACGGGCTTATCAAGAGGAAGGGCGGGGCGAAGGTGAAAATCCCCTCCTCGGTGATGGCTGCGAAGCTCATGGAGGAGGCGGGCAGGACACAGGATTATGAAAAAATGAGGAAATTCAATGAGGATTTCCCGAAAATAATGGAGGGGGATACGCTCATTTCCGGGGCGAAGACGCTTGTGCAGCTGCATAATAACTATAATAAGGGGCGGGACAGGCCGAGCGAGGATTGGAAGGCGAGCGAGAGCAAGAGCATGACACTTTTCCCAAACTCAGAGGCGAAGGTAAGCGGGCTGGAGGGCTGGGACCGGCTGGACCGCGGTAGCAACAAGAGATACCACGGGGAGATGTTCAGGACTGTGGAAGTGACGGAGGGATTGTTCCATTGCTCGTATTCAAGGTGCGAGGATGGATTGCTGACTCCTCCGGCGGAGATAAGGTTCCACGGGCCTGGCGGGCAGGGGCTCTTTGACATCCAGGGGGATGTGCTCTATTGCAGCCCGCTCGGGTCTAGCAGCGTGGGCGAGGAAGGCACGGTGGAATTCACGAACAGGAGGAGCAAGAGGTCCTATATTGCCAAGGGCGGGATGCAGGAGATAATAGTTTCGGGGAATGTGATATACCGGAAGCCGGTCACGAAGATGGATGCGTTCCTCCAGGCGATGGGCATGCAGGCGCCCACCGCGGCTGCACTTGCGAAGATGGCGCCCGCCATGATGCCTATGGGAGGGGCGCAGAAGGATGTGATGAAGAATGCGGGCAAAAATATGGAGCAGGCGGTTGCCGGGCTGGAGATGTTCAAGAAGATGACGCCCGAGGACATAGAAAGGATGGCGAAGATGGGCGGGGTGACGCTCACCCCAGAGCAGCTGAAGCAGATACGGGAGCTTCCTGCGATGGTGAAGCAGATGGAGCAGGAGGGGGTGACGGAAAAGATGAAGAAGGCGGCGGCGATTGGAAGGGGGTTTTCCGCGGGCATCGGGGAGGCGGGCGTGGAAAGGATGGCGAAGATGCAGGCGGAGGACGCACCCGGAAACAAGAAGGCGATGGAAGCGAACCTTACCGCAATCCTGGAGGGCGCGGCCGCACCGCGGAATTACGCGCCGCTGGAAGCGAAGTTCAAGGTTGCATAGTGGTGCCCATGGCTGGAAAAAGGGGAAAGGAAGCTGGCGGGAAGAGTGGCGGCAAAAGGGATGCTGCAAAAGCAAAGGTGGGCGGGGGGCAGGAAACCGGGAAAAGTGTGCCGGAAGAGGTGGGGGCTGCGGAAAGCGACCAGGAATTTTTGTCCCGGATGGCAAGGATACAGCGCGAGGCGGCGGAAACTGCGGCTGCTGAAAGCGGGAAATATGTGAGGGAGGGGGAAGAGGCCCGCGCAAAGGGGAAGGAGGTTGGGGAAAAGCTCAAGGTGATTGAGGAGTGCAGGGAGATAGCGAAGGAGTTTGAGCGGGACCCGCCCCTCCTGTTCAGGTCGCACATCAACGGGAAGTTTGTAGAGGAGCATTACGCGGGGGAGTATGGGGAGAAGGTGGACAAGCTGAAGAAAAACAATTTCTCGTTCCGTTCCGCGGTGGATGACACTTCAACATTCACGACGCAGTTCAAGGCGTTCGGGAACGCGTATGTGCGGAGGGGGGCGCAGAGGATTCCCCTCCCGCCGGATTCCGAGAAGATGCCGCTCATGGTAAAGGACGGGGACATCATCGGGGCAGAGGCGGACTCGTATGTATATGGGATATGCGACTATGAGGGGAATGACGATAACAACCATACGAATGTGTTCATATTCCCGGGCAGCGAGCTGCGGCTTTCGCTGGAGGAAAAGAAAACAACCCCTGCGCCGGCATACATGGACCCGGGCGCGGTACCGGATGCGGTGAAGCGAAAGTCCAAATCCACTGTCTTTACGTACAAGATAAGGGGCATAGAACTGTTGAAGGGGATATTCCAGGTCCAGCTCACGAGGAAGGGCAAGGATGTGAATAATATGCTAAAGGTCCCTGGGGAATGCCCGGGGTTTGAGTTCAAGCCCGCCTCGGAACTGATGAACAAGATGCTGGACAAGGAAATCGGGAAGATGGGCGCGTACAGCGTGGAGATGGGCAGGGTCTTCGCAGGAAAGATAAACCCGCACAGGTTCAGGCGGGGAGGGCCTTGCGAGGAGATAAACTCCTTCATTGAGCTGTGCGGCAACGGCCGCATTGTGATTGCCGGGACTATGAACATGGTTGCGAGCGGCGGGAAGGAGACGGGAAAGATTCTGGGCCCGGCGAAGATAACCGTGGACATGGGCTCCATTTACGAGACGGATTGCAATAAAATCCCGGATTTGAGGGTTGCCGCGATAATAAAACGGCCGTACCTGGTGCAGATGTACATCGGCATGCTGAACGGGAAGAAGGAGCTGGAGGAGTACTTTGAGAAGAGGGAATCCGGGAAAGGCGCGGAGCCCGCGCCCAGCGGTGCGGAGGAGATGCTCGCATATGCGGAGGGCATAGGCGACAAGGACCTTATCCTGATGGCAAGAGAGCAGATGAAGACGGAGGAGAACTTCAAAAGGATGCTGGGCGGGAAGGACCTGGCAGGAGCCGAAGAGGAGCGCATAAGGAAAACGCTGGAGTTCTGCAAGGCGCAGATAAGGGAGCTGAGGCCGCAGGTGGAGGGCCCGCTTCCGCCATACAATTCCATCAATGCGGGCGACCGGCTTTAGGCAAGGCAAATAAAAATGTTCTTGCGGCAGCATCCGCATGGCATACAGCGTGGAAGGCCTGGCGCGCAGGGAAGTGCTGACTTTTATCGTGCTGACGTTCGCATTCAGCTCGGTTTTCTATTATCTGATCGCCAACGCAGCAACCCCGCATGACGCCACCATGCCCACTCTCGCGCTGATGTGGTGCCCCGCGCTTGCAGCGGTGCTGACACGGCTGTATTGGCAAAGGAACCTTTCCGGATTCGGGCTAGGATTTGGGGACAAGAAATGGCTGCTGGTTGGGATATTCCTTCCTATAGTGCTCGGGCTGGTGATGTTCGGCTCGGTATGGCTCACTGTGGGGGAGTTCAATTATGAAAAAGCGGCGGAGATGTTCTCGGTTTCGTTCCTGCCCACGTTTGCCTGGCTGCTTGCGTTCAACGTATTCGCAGCGTTCGGGGAGGAGCTTGGCTGGCGCGGCCTGCTTGTCCCGGAAATGTCCAAATTCATGAGTTTCACTAAACTTGCATTGCTGAGCGGCGCGATATGGGCCGTGTGGCACTTCCCGCTCATCATATTCGGGAGCTACCATGGGGTGGGCTCGCTCTGGTTTTCGCTCCTTACATTTACGCCCTCGGTCATAGGGGCGGGCGTGGTGCTCGCGTGGCTTCGGCTCAGGTCCGGGAGCGTATGGGTTGCCGTATTGTTCCACGGATTCTGGAACTATTTCATACAGGCGATTTACCCCGCACTAACGGTGCAGACGCCGGCAACTGAACTTATTACCGGGGAATTCGGCTGGCTTGCGCCGCTGGCTTATGTGCTGCTGGCGCTGGTGTGCTGGCATTACAGGGACAGGCTGCCGGCCAGCAGGGTGGATAAAAAATAGCCGCAGGGCTGCCATCTCACCTGTTCGCCATCGCAAAATAGAGGCCGATGAAAGTGAGGGATAACCCTGCACCGGATATCAGGAGCGGGATTTGCGGCGCACCGGAGAGGGCGTCCAATACCACTACGCCGAGGAATACGAAACCGATTATCGCGATTGTGTACCCGAGCTTGCTTTTTTCCTGCTTTTCCATGCCATCACCTGGATGAATTTTGGCCGGGCTGCCCGTGCCTCGCGTCCTCTTCCTTCTCCCTATTGACGATATCCATGCATTGTTGGCGGTAATCTTCGCGCCTTATCATCGGGCAGGCAGATGCATCGTGCTTGGTGATTGCATAGCCCTGCAGGCAGATGTCTATCTGGTCATCAAGCGGGAAATATATGCAGCTGCTGTCGCAAACCATCCTCGTGCATTCGCTCGTGTCGTTGAGGAGGCGCGCGCGGCAGTTCCCGCGGTCGGTCAGCCGGTAAAGCTCGCCGCAATATCCCACATCGCCAGTCAGGTCGGCAAGGCTGCTCACGCAGCTGTCCGAGACCCACAGCCCCTCGCCGTTGGAGAAGTATGGGCCCAGCGCATTGCAGATTCCGATGTCTCCCCTGGCAGCCGCAAGGCGGGCGGCACAATCCTGGAGGGCCTGCGCCCCGGGCTCCTCCCGGCTGGAATAGTTATCATTCGGAAGGGATGCCGAACAATTCCGCTCCAGCTCCCGCGCGGATTCGGCAGCATCTTGGGATGGCGAGAATACCGTTATGTTCGCCCTTGCGATTATGGTACCGTGCCCGCCCCGCAGCACGACCAGTTCCACAGTATAATTGCCGCGATGGAAGCCGTGGTATTGCTGGACTCCTATCTCAAACGTTTTTTCCCTGCCTGGCGCCTCGGCAGTGAAGTTCTCGTTCACAGGAACCACCACCTCGCCGTGCAGGCCGAGCAGCCTGAAGCCATAGACAGTGCCTTCGGGCAGCCCCCTTTCCACCGGATAAAACCATACATCGTCCGCTATTCTGGTTACCTGGTTGCCGTTATTGTCCACGATATAGAGCCTGACGGAAGGATTAGGCGATTCGGATAAGGTGATGTTGTAGGGCGGCGAAGGGGTTTCCGGCCCGAAATGGAGCCCGCAGCATCCGAATAGGAGGATGAACAGCATCGCAAGGAAAAACGTGCGCATGCTTGGGATAAACAGCATAAGGTTATATCCATATCTTAGGCAACCCCGCCATCTCAGCCAATCCCGCCATAAAGCGCACGGCTTTCCCGACGGCAGAAGCGAACGTCGCAATTAAAATACTATTCTTCGTGCTAGTGGCCGGGAAAACCCGCTTGCGGATTTCCCAGGTGTGTACCCAATGGCATCCAAAAACGGATTCAAGCTTAATCTTCTTGCATTTGTCCTGCTGACCTGCGCTGCCCTTATGAGCATCAGGACGTTCCCGACGCAGGGCGTGGTCGGGTGGGAGGCAATCGCATTCTGCCTCCTCGCGGTCATACTATACCTCATACCCGCGTCCCTGGTCTCCGCGGAACTCGCTACGGGGTGGCCCGAGGAAGGCGGGGTTTACGTATGGGTGAAGAATGCGTTCGGGCAGAGGTGGGGCTTCACCGCCGTATGGCTGCAATGGTTCCAGATGACGATAGGTTTCATCAGCATCCTCACATTCATCGCGGCGACGCTCGCGTACCTGTTCAACCCGGAGTTTGCCAACAACAAGCTGTTTGAGTTCCTTATCATAGTAGTGATATGGTGGGGCTTCACCTTCCTGAACTTCAAAGGGCTGAAGATGTATTCAAAGATAAGCTCCATCGCGGTGGTTATCGGGACTTTCATACCCGCGGCCGTGCTCATCCTGGGCGGGCTGTGGTACATACTCGCCGGGAACCCGGTCCAGCTCACGCTGCAGCCGACGTTCGCGGACCTGATGCCAGACCTGGCCTCAATGTCAAACCTCGTCCTTCTGGTCACGTTCGTGTTCGTGTTCATCGGCATTGAGATGACCGCGACGCACGCGAACGAGATAGTGAATGTGCAGAAGAATTATCCTTTGGGGATACTGACCGTGGGCGTCCTTACTACGATAGTCGGGGTGCTGGGCGCGCTGGTGGTGGCGATGCTCGTCCCGGTTGGGAGCCTCAATCTTCTGGCGGGCATAATGCAGACGTTCCAGGTCATCTTCCAGAGCATGGGTGCGCCGTGGCTTGTGGGGGTGTTCGCGCTCCTCATAGTCCTGGGCGCGATGGGCCAGGTGTCCACCTGGATACTCGGGCCTGTGCGCGGGCTTTTCATGACTGCGAAGGAAGGCGTGCTCCCGCCCATATTGCAGAAGAAGAACGAGAATGACATACCGACCAACATGCTAATATTGCAGGCGATAATGATAACGTTCTGGGGCGCAGTCTATGTGCTGCTGCCCGGTGGCGTGAACAGCTCGTTCTGGATGCTGTTCGCATTGACCACTGCGGTCTATATCGTGATGTACCTGCTGATGTATGCGGCGGCAATCAAGCTGAGGTATTCGCATCCGGACGTGAAGAGGGCGTTCTCCATACCCGGGGGGAAACTGGGGATATGGATAGTCGCAGGGTTCGGCTGCCTCGCCATGCTGTTCCTGTTCTACCTTGCGCTCCTGCCTCCTAGCCAGATTACCGAGGGGGGCAGCAACTACGTGACGTTCATGCTGCTCGGGACTGCGGCGGTGGTTGCGGTTCCGCTGCTCATCTACCATTTCAAGAAGCCGGAGTGGAAGCTGGGGGGCAAGGCCGCGAAGGCGGGCAAAGGCGCTTAGCGAAGGTGTTGACGATGGCTGGTGCGAAAAAGAAAAAAACAAAGGCGGATGATGTTGAGGTCAAGGCGCTGTTCCTGGGGCCGAAATCCGAAAACCACGAGTACTTCAAGAACACGCTGAATTTCCTCATGGACGAGCACATGCACTGGCGCAGGGACTTCCACCCGGAAGATGCGGAGATATCGTCCGCGCACGAGATGCGCGGGGAAAAATACCAGGAGACGCTGGACAGGACCACGAAGGTCCTCACCGAGCTCTCCGCGAAGCTCAAAATGACCTCAATGCCCTGGTTCTCTGCGCGCTACCTTGGCCACATGAACTCGGACACCCTGATGGTGGCGAACCTCGCTTACATGGCCACTCTCCTCTATAATCCTAACAATGTCGCATATGAGGCATCTACTGCGACGACGCCAATGGAGATAGAGGCGGGCAAGGACATGGCGACCATGCTCGGGTTTGACCCGAAAACATCATGGGGGCACATCACCACGGATGGGAGCATTGCGAATTATGAGGGGCTCTGGATGGCGAGGAACCTCAAGTCCTTCCCGCTTGCGGTGAAGAGGGTGAAGCCCTCCCTTGTGAAGGGCATGAATGACTGGCAGCTGCTCAACATGCCTGTGAAAAAGGCGCTTGACCTGGTTGACAAGGTGAGGAAAGCGGGATGCTTTGACGCGGTGCGGAACGAGACGGTGCGCGGGACAGGGGTCGGCGAAGGGAAGCTGGGGGTGGTACTCGTCCCGCAGTCCAAGCATTATTCATGGGTGAAGGCCGCGGACGTGCTGGGCATAGGGAACAGGAATTTCGTGGAGGTGCAGGTTGACGGGCACTTCAGGATGGACATGGGCGCGCTGAAAAAGGCAATTGATTCGCATGTTGCGAAAAAAATCCCGATAATGGCGGTGGTGGCTGTCGTGGGCACCACGGAGGAGGGCGCGGTAGACAGGATTGCGGAGATAGCGAAACTGCGCGATGCGTACCAGAGGAAAGGCATTTCCTTCTATTTCCATGTGGATGCGGCGTACGGGGGCTATTCCCGCGCGCTGTTCCTTGATGAGAAAAGCCGCTTCATGAAATATGATGAATTGAAGAGGCGCCTGTTCTCGGACAAGGTCTTCGTGGGGAACCACAGCTATCCGTCAAAGGAAATTTATGAGTCATATAAAGCGATACCGGCTGCGGACTCCATAACCATAGACCCGCACAAGATGGGGTATATCCCTTATGCGGCAGGGGGGATTGCGATAAAGGACCGCCGCATACTGGATTTGATATCCTATTTTGCGGCGTACGTGTTTGAGGCGGGCAAGAGCTCGCCTTCCATGCTGGGCTCGTACATCCTGGAGGGCTCAAAGGCGGGCGCGACCGCGGCGGCGGTATGGGCGGCGCACAGGGTGGTGCCGCTGAACATAACCGGGTACGGGGAAATAGTCGGGAGGAGCATAGAGGGCGCGCAGATGTTCACCCGCGCGCTTGAGGCGACGAAATCCCTCAAGGTCGGGAATAAGGAGTTCATGGTGCAGCCGCTGGTTGCCACTCCGGACTTCAACATCATCTGCATGGCGTTCAACGAGAAGGGGAATGTGAATTTGGAGAAGATGAATGCGCTCAACTCCAAAATCTACTCCGAATCGTCCTATGCGAGCGGCCCGGTGTACAGGAACGACTGGATTACATCCAATACGGAATTGAGCAAGGAAGATTACGGGGACGCCCCTAAAGAGTTCGTGAAGCGGCTGGGAATCCCTGCTAAGGAATGGGACAGGGTGGGGCGCGTCCGCGTGCTGCGGGTGTGCATGCTGAACCCGTTCATCTCAAACTTCCAGAACCACGAGCAGCTGTGGAAGGGCTTCCTTGAGATACTCAAAAGGAAGATTGGGGAGGCAACCTCGCGCCCGTGAATTATGTTTATAAGAATATGCTGATTAGGTTGGGCATGGTGGACATCAAAAGGACGTTCGGGATAGTCCGGATACCGGTAATTCTATTGACTGCCCTCGTATGCGTGGGCATACTGATAAATTTCCTTGATGTTTTCATCGTGATGGCGTGGTGGGCGTTTGTCCTTGTGGCCTGCGCGATTGCAACCCTTTGGGACGGATACCGGACCGTGAAGGAGTTCGGGCTCCCATTGTCCGAGGCAGGAATCAGCGGGGTTGCGACATGGATTGTTCCGGGGGCGACAGGTTTGGCCATCGGGGGCATAACCGCTTTTATTAGCGCCCTGCTCTGGGGAAACCTGGAGGGGTATGAGGCGATAGCGTTCATCGTTGGCGCAGTAGTGATAGTGATATTGGCCGTGGTGGGCGCAGGAATCGCATATGTGATTGGATGGGTTGGGGGCTGGCTGGCCCGCAGATAGATAATGGATAAGATAAGATGCGTATGGCTGATGCAAATCTAAAATATTAAGTCAGACCGCCTATCAATCCTCATTTGAAACTACGAAGCTCGTGATACTCTTTTTGATATTTTTAAATTTGGATAGTTCTTCCTCAACTTGGCTTGTGTAATAGCCAATATTTCGGTAAAACCGCCTCCGCCGTATAATTTTGCCATTTTGTCGATTTCATCGTCTTCAAATTTTAATTCTGAAAAAAAGTCAGACAAAGTTAGATCTGCATCCAACAATTTTCTCTTTTGGTTTGAATAAAAACCATTAATTAGCTTGCAGACAAGACCAAACCCACGATTCTTATGGAAGAAACCTCGCTGTTTATCAGTCTTGCAGTTATCTAACACTCTTGTGTAGATTTTATTGAATTTTTCTATCGCCACATCAAGCTCTTCAGAACTATTTTGTAGTAAACCATCCTTAATATTTTTTGTACTGCTCGTTTTTCTTTTTGTTGTATAACACAAAAGCCTTGACTTGCTTACTGATTCGGTTGCGTTCCGTAATGTAATGGCATCTTTATCCCTCGCTTTTGAAACATTAGTAAGATCGACCGAGTTCTTTAACGGACCATCCGATTCATTGAGCTTCAATGCAAATTTAGCAGTCTGGGACTCCCAGTATTCATCTTCTTTATTGCTAAACTCAATCTCTGCTAAAAGAACCGTCAAAAGATTAGGATCTATTTTTGTCTGATTTTTATTAATTTTTACAAAGAATCTTTTTTCTTCCTGTTCTAGTAATTCAGAAAAAGCAGCCACGAGTAGATAATTCTTAAGAGCGTCATCAAGTTTTGCATACCCATAAAGACGATGCTGACCATCAATTATGTGATATGCAGCATATTCGACCGGGAACTGTAATTGCACCAGAGAAACTGCACTGCCAGTGCTGGATTGCACGGGTGATTCGATTACCTTACCTCTGAAGTTTACCAAGATCGAATTTGGAAAAAGTGCATTTTTTCTATCAGTTTTAAAATAATCTCTTATGCTATCAAGTTTTGAACCAAGAAGCATCCGCTGATAGCCAAACTTCAAATCCTTCTTTCGATACGCATAACATGTCTTTAGAAGGTCTTCTGCACTTATCGAGCAAAGATAAAGTATTCTTCCATTCATATTCGTTTTTATCGCGGGTATAAGTTTGGTTTCTTCACTATTTTTGATTTCTAAATCACGCAACAATTCATACTTTACGAAACTGCCGATTTTTGTTCCTAGATCGGTATAATAATCCAGGTCTTCTTTTGTAAAAGTTACTAGTTTTATCTTTGAATCAAGTTCAGTCCGGTTGGTTGTTTCGGTTTTATCTAAAGTTCTCTCGAATATTTCTAATAGAATGGCCCGGTCAACCATTCCTTCAAGACCCAATTGTTTCTTGTAATCCTCAAGATATACGCCAATCTTTGACTGGTCTTCGTTAACTACTTTGTTGCGCCCCTTCTTCTGGCTAGATGCTTCCACGAATACTAAGACGCGGCTATTTTTATGATAATAAATACCATCAACTTCGCAAAGATTGTCCTTTCCGCTACCTTTTATGAACCGGTTTTCCGAGTTATGATCTGCCGAAATCTCGAAACCGGATGATTTGAATAGTTCTTCCGCCATTAACTTATATTCGGTATCTTGGTCGCTTTCAGAAGAGCCATGCAAATCAACAACCGCCATGCTATATCACCGTATAAGGGAGTATTCAACCCAGTAAATTTATGAGACTGAAGAACATAAATTACTTGTGGTTGAAGCATTCTCATGATTCGCGGCGGGACTGGTGGGAAAACACCACAAAAGCACGGGCTGAGATTTGAGAAAAGGACGGATTTTGCTACTGTTATTTCTGGGATACCTGGATATTCGGTAAGGGATGACTGTGTCATATTCGAGGGAAAAGACGTAGCTAAACTCTATAAGAAAAACAAGCTCTATTCCAAGCTACTCGGACCACTAGGAGTTGATGTCACAAAATTAATCTCAAAGAAGCTGCTCCCAGATGATGCGGTGCTGGTTCTGGTCAATAAGACGCTGTACATAGTGGAAACGAAATTCCAAACTGTTGCTGGTTCGGTGGATGAAAAGCTGCAAACCTGCGACTTCAAGCTGAAACAATACAAGAAACTCGTCCATCCCTTGGGGTTGAATGTAAAATATGTATATGTGCTCAACGACTGGTTCAGGAAGAAGGAGTACAAAGACGTGCTGGATTACATAAAATCAGTAGGATGCGACTATTTCTTCTACGAGCTTCCTCTGGGCTACTTGGGGCTCCCAGTTCCTCACGATTAGCTCTCTTACCTTGCCCCTTTTGTCGCCCTTGCAGTTGATTGCCCTGCTGGCATAGACAACTTCCGGCTCAAATTCTGCATAGAGATCTGATATGAACTCTGAGTAGGAATTGCTAAGGATGACGTAACAACCTCTGGAATCAAGCGCCTTATAGGTTCGCATAAGCCGTTCTTGGTCTTTCTCGTAGAAACTATTCTTAGTATAGCCAGTGAATGAGGTTTTGGAAATTGGGTGGTAAGGCGGATCAAAATAGACCAAATCCCCCCTTCTGGCATTTTTCAGGACTATCGTGAAATCCCCGCAATAAAGATCGTCCTTTTGCAGTGCCCTGTGCACCCGCAGGAGGTTCTCACTATCCAGTATTCTAGGGTTCTCATATTTGCCAAAAGGAACATTGAAGCCCCCTTTGGAATTAACCCTGTATAAGCCGTTGAAGGCAGTCTTGTTAAGGTAAATGAAACGAGCAGCCCTTTCCACCTTTGAAGTAGGGTTTGAGGCACGTATTTTGTAATACGCCACCGGGTTGTTTGCGTATTCCGGTGATGCCAGTTCTGCCATTAGTTCAAATACTTGGGTTCGGATAAATGAATATGCGTTAATCAGCTCGCGGTTAGAATCACACAGATATGCCTTTTTTATCCTGTTTTCTGATTCCAGCCTGAAGAAAAATGCGCCTCCGCCCAGGAATGGTTCGTGGTAAGCATGGAAGTCGGGCAAGCCTTTGGTAAGTTCATCCAAGAGCTGCCGCTTGCCGCCGGCCCATTTCACAAAAGGTTTGGCTTCTTCATGCATTTGCTTCCCGGTGTGGATGCTCGCCCTTTGATTAAAAAGCTTTCTAGGGTGGTTTGCCGATCAATAACCAGATAGTTGCGTTGCCCAGGCATTAGAGGATAATACTTCCAGTATACTCATTTCAATAGCGAAACACCGTTATCTTTGGAGTATCTTTTTATTTCTTCTTCCCAAGTGTCTGGAAATAAACCACGACTGGTTTTGGTTAATGCCACCCAAAAATTTCTTAGTTTAGTATCTTTATGTACGCCGCCATCTTTTTTAGGTTTCTTTAAGTAACGCTTATGCGAATCCGAGATTACTTCACTTACTCTTGAGCTAGGAACAATCCAAAAATCTGGTTCAACTTCGAACCGATTCAACCGAACGAAAGCATAAAATAAATCAATCGTACCACCCAAGTCATCTTTTTTATTAAGCGGAAATCGTTTTACGTTCGTTTCAATTCGAGATTTTACCGATATTTTGAATGATTTTCCAGATGGATTTACAACTAGTAAGTCATATTTTTCGTTACGCCCTAATGTTATTGTAACCACGAAATTTTCAGCTGATAAACGAGATGCTAGATAGTATTCTCCAGCGTTTCCAGTATTCTGTTTTGTTGGCATCAGAATATCTTTTTACACTCAAACATTTAACTCTAACGGTAATCTATCAACTAGGAGTCTAGACGTATAAACATCTGTTGCTTATTCTTCTGCGTACTCGACCAAGTACGGACTTTTCCAATAAATCTGAACAGTAATCAATGAAATTTTAGTCAGACCGCCTATCAATCTTCATCGGGCTCGCGCCCTCAGTGATCACCTTTGTCATCACGTGAGAATAGTAACGCGCTGACACTTAATAAACGAATTGGTTTCCGGGCTATTTCTTGCCTAATTTCCCGAAGAGCTTCCAGAACGCGGCCGCGCCCCA
>JAGVON010000090.1 GCA_020052735.1 archaeon
TCCCAGCCGAACTCCTCCGCAATCCCGAAGGTCCTCCTCAAAACCATCCGTAAATTGTACCCGCCCCCTGCATTTGAGGGCAGCATCCCGTCCTTCACGGTAAATAGAAGCGTAAGCAGGTGGTCAAGGGATGCATACAATCCCTGAAGCGGCGCAAGCGTCTTCTCAAATCCAGGATGCCTAATCTCCTGCTCAATCCTCCGCACTTCCGCCTCCGGGTCCGCGACCTCGTCCACGTCCAGCCCGCCCACCCTCTTGGCGAATTCCAGGTATTTTTTCTCATCAACCTTTATGCCGAACTTCTTCCTGTACTTCGGCACCATCTTCCCGAACACCACGGAATAGGAGTCCGGAGTCCCGTGGGTGATCCAGCATAACCTGGATAGCCCCGCCCCCATATCTATTGTTTTCGTTGAAAGCTCCCGGCTCCCCCCATCCGGAAGAATCTCATATTGCATGAAGACGCAGTTCCCCAGCTCCAGCCCTCCGGAGAAATATTCTATGCACGGGCCGTAGTTCCCCCCGCCCATCCACACGTCCTCCTGGAAGACCAAATCCTTCGGCTGCACCCCCAGCCTTTTCAAATACTCTATATCGTGCCTCAGCGCCTCATCTTTCCAATAGAATAATCCCGTCTTCTTCGTATTGAAGGCATGCTGCCCCACCATCACAAAATTCGTATAGTGCCTTCCGGTGACCCCCACATTCGCAATGTCCGGAAACCTTATGCACACCTGCGGGATTATGAGAGGGTTTGCCGGCGCCTCCAATTCCCCATTCACCACATACGGCTGGAACCCGTTAATTGAAGCAATAGTGAAGTATAAATCATCCCTCCACCTAGCCACGGATGGATAGGATTTTATGCTCCCGTGCCCGTGCTCGATGAAATATTTTTCTATCGTTTTCCAGGTCTCGGTGTAGCTTAGTTTTTTGCTGCTTGGCGCATTCCCTATGAACGTATAGCCGGTGCAGGAGGCGTCCCCGCAAAGCTCCCTTTCCTCTATGCTCCAGAAGTTCTTGCCGCATTTCGCGCACTTGCCCCTCCTGAACCCGTGCTCCTCCAGCGCCTTCGTCTTGTAATGCTTCTCCCACTCTTTTGAGAACTGTGAACGTAAGGAATCCTTCGTGAGCATGCTCTAAAGGTTGCAGAAGAAGTCTTTTAACCATGTGCGCTCTTCATCAGCGTCTTCATTCTCTCCGTAAATTCTTTTGCTGCAGCAAGTGCGCCCTTCGCATCCTTTTCCGTCGCCACAAAAGTAGCCGCATACTGGTCCTCGTGCCTCATCTCCCTGTAGAAATCCAGCAATTCCACCCATTTTTTCTCAAGCGCGCCTTTCTTTGCATAGAAATCCTCCAGGTACCTCGCAACGCAGAAATGGCTCCGTTCCCTCACCCCGTCCCTGATAAGGATTGCCCTTCCCGCATGGAACATTGCATTATACGCGGATATTATCGCAGACTTGTAAGCCGTAACCTGCATATTTTTTCCAGCCTCCCCCAGCCATTCGGCAGCAGCCTTCAATTCCTCCTCCGCGTCCGCTGGAGCCCGCGGAATCCTCCGCAGCAGCCCTCCCTTGAAGCATTCCTCACTTGTAAAGTTCATCCACACCACCGTGAATCATTATGGAGCCAAAAACCAATGAATTGTAGAACAATGGATTCTTCTCCTTTATGCTTTTGATTTTTTCATCATCCAGAAACAGCACCTTTGCCTTCGGGAACGCATCCACAATCCTCCGTTGCATGGAAGCCAGCCCATCCGTCTTCGCTCCCCTGACCCTCACCCAGATGTCTACATCAGATTCCGTGGTGTTCATCCCCTTCGCCCAGCTCCCGTACAGCCCCGCCGCCCTCACAAACGGAGCTGCGAAAAGCCCGGGCTCAAACGCAGACACATTGAAAAGTAGGCGCACCGCAACCGCCTGCGGGCTTCCCAAAGGGACAAACGCCAGCCCCCTCCGCCCCATTATTTTTTCCTTCATCATGAGCCCAAGAAGCCCGGAAACAACGGATTTGCTGATTCCGGTTTTTTTCGCAATTCCTGTGACAGTCACCTGCCCCGGGGCAAAAACCGCTTCCTTCACTATCTCCACGCGCTCTTTTGTGGAGAGGAGCATATTCGTTCTCATAATAAGAACATATTGTTCTCATATTAAAAACTTATCGTTCTTAATCCAAGAACTTTACGAATAGAGTTTCACAAGCCGCACTCAGTCAATAATTGCCCTTCTCCCGCCCAGCTTCTTCGCCATCTCCATGCCCAGCGCCTTCCCCTCCACTTCAAAGGCGGCGTAAAGCCACGGCCTCCGCAGGCGAAGCTCCCCGAACAGGAGCCCAATCTCCTTCCCTATCCCCGGAATCTCCGCCCTGCCCGCCATTTCCAGCCGCGCCCTGAGCGCCGCAATCCGCATCGCGGTTTCCTTGTATTCCCCCGTGTCCACAATGTTAGCTACCATTTTGGCGGCCCCTCCTCTATGCGCCTGCGTGCGCCCAGCATTACCGGGCTGTCCATCCATGAGCTGGAATCAATCCCAGCTTCCTGCACTATCTTCTCCAGGTAAGCCACCGCTTCCGCGCCGTTTTGCATCTCCATGAAGCCGTCAAAAGTGCCCCGCCCCAGCTCTTTGTCCAGCGCATCGGCGATTGTGCCGTAATCCCCGCTCAGGCACGCATCCTCCAGCATCCCCCTGCCGTCCTTGCCCAGCGCCATCATGATATAATTGCAGGCGATGACCTCGTATGAGTACGGCACATTTTCCGGCACCCTGCCGCTTTCCCTCGCCGCAAGCTGGCTGGTCAGTTCCGTGAGCCCCTCTATGAACCAGACGGTAGCTTCCGTAACACCCACAGGTTCCACTTTGCGGCGGATATCCATGCCGCCCCCGAGAAAAGACGCGTAGTGCACCATCTCATGCACCATGCCCTCAATGACCTCCGCGTCCGTGCGGTGCTCAAAATACTCGGACCGCATAATCATGTGGTTGGAATCAACCAGGTATATGCCGACAGCCACGGGCGCCGCGGTCGCCTGGAGGTATAGTGAAAAGAACGCCTCGTTCTCAAACGTTACCACCGGGGGGTTCGCAAGGAACCTCTCCCTCAGCTCCGCGTCGTCAATAAGCCCCACGGCTATGTTGATCGCCTCCTTTGTGAATTGGGTGAATTCGGGGTGCGGGTCGGTCATGTACACAGAATATTCCGGCATCTGGGCCGCGCCCGGCACGGTGTCCCGCGCCCAATAGAACAGATCTGCCGAGTCAAATTCGGCGTCCTCTATATCCGACACAACTATGGAGATTTCCCTCTCGTGCGCATCCACGGCCGGCTTGGGCGCCTTCTCGCTATAGATGGTCTCGCGCACTTTTTCCGCATGCTCCGCCAGCCCCGCCACCGCTTCCATCGCAGAACCCGTGGATTGCGCCACATCCGCCCGCACATCGCCCTTCGGCACCATCGGGCCCATCGCGGCGGCATGCGCCGCGAGCTCCCCGACCGCCTCAGTGGCCGACTCCACCTTCCTTTCAAGCTGCGGCATCAGGACGGCCTCGCCCTCTCAAGCAGCCGGCACAGTTCCGAGAACCTGCGCAGCCGGGCCATCGCATGCGCATGGCCTTTCTCGCCCAGCAGCGATTCCTTCTCCCACGCGGAAAGCACCTGGTGCGTCGCCCTCAGGTACTCTATCCTCTTCCGCAGCCGCTCCGGTTTTCCGGCGTCCGCATCCCACTCGGCGAGCGCAACCTCAATCAGCGAAAGCGAGCCGCTAACCTTCCCGCGCGTCTCGGCCTCAAGCGCCGCAGAGTCCATGCCCATATTGCGGATTAATGGTTTTAAAAATCAGCGCACATGCCGCGCATGAAAATTGTTTGGGAAAAAGGTAAGTAAAGAAAAAATAAAAAGGTGCTCTAGTTGCAAACGAGTTCCGCAGCGTCAAAGAAGCCATTGTGCTCTCCGCTTCCACCTGCCACAATGACCTGTGCGTATGTCGTGCCATCCGGGATTGTATGGCTCACGAACTTGTATGTCCAAGTTGTGGTTAGGGAGAAAGTATTGGTGTACGTGCTTATCAGAGCCTTGCTCGAGTCAAGGAATCTCAGATACAGCGTATACTGCCCATCCGGATCTAAACCGCTTTTCTTAGCCATTATAGTTGCATTTGCCACATCATAGCAGTTTGTTATGTCAACTATCTGTTCAAACCCTTTGTTGGTCACTCCGTTTGGATAGCCTATCTTCATTGAATAGCTCCCATCGTAGTGCTGCGCATTGCTCCTAGACGCATAACTTGTTAGTCCCCACACATTCGTTTTTATGGTGGTGGCAAAGGGGGTAGCCGCGACTACGAACGAGTCCGTCTCAAAACCCGGGTTGCTCAGCTCATTCGCAAAGCTGAAAGCCATAAGGCCAATCAGCACCAATCCCATCAGTTTTCCCTTCATTTCATCAACCTCCTGCCTCTGGAGGCGGATGCAAAACTTATAAACAGTCCGTTTCCCATCGTAAAACTAGGAGTACAACTTCACCAATCTCCCAATCCCATCTTCCAGCGAAACCTGCGCCTCAAACCCAATTTTTTCCTTCGCCTTCCGGGTATCGGCTTGCGTGTGTTCAACATAATTCTTTAGCGGGTTGGGCACGTACTTTGGCTTTATTCCCTTCCCCAACGCCTTATTGAGCATCGCAACCATCTGGTTCAGCGTATATGTCTTCCCGGTCCCCACGTTGAACGCCTCAAACCCCTTCACCTTCTGCGAAGCAAGAAGGTTCGCCCTCACCACGTCATCCACATAAGTGAGGTCCCGCGTCTGGCTCCCGTCCCCGTAAATGACCGGAGATTCGCCCTTCTGCATATCCCACAGGAACTGGGATATGAGGTTCGCATACTGCTTCTTCGCCCTCTCCCCGGGCCCATAGACGCTAAAGTACCTCAGCCCTGCAATGTTCATCCCGTATAATTTCACATACAAGGTGGAAATCCTCTCCATATACAATCTCGTCTCGGAGTAAAGGTCCATCGGCTTTATCTCCGCATCCTCCCCCTGCGGCGGCTTCACCCCATTATACAGGGAGGAAGTGGAGGCAAACACGAGCGGGCAGTCATTCTTCCTGCAGAAATCCAGCATCCTCAGGAAGTCGTCCAGCGCCTTCGCCAAGCGGGTGGGGTCCTCCTTGTACATTGGGGCAGAAGAATATATCCCGTCATGGAAGACCGCATCCATCTTCGGCAGCTTGAGCTCGGAGGCCTTTCCGCTCACCCCTTCAAAGACCGTGGCCCCCTCCGGCTTATTCTCATAAGAGCCGGTGTGCAGGTTGTCAATTATCCATACCTTGTTCCCGTCCGCAATCAGCTTCTTCGCAATATTTGAGCCGATGAAACCCAACCCACCCGTCACAAGGCAATCCATGCAAACCCCTCAAATCTTCTTAGCATACACAAATGCCTGCTGCCCAAATATTTTGTGTGCAATAGGCATTTTCAGGTACAGTTTAAGAAGAAATATTGATTTCGGCAAATGCCCCTTGGTGGTGTAAGGAAGGAACCTTGGCCTGCACTCCAGTACTTTGAAGCCGTTTATCTCAAGTACTTCAGTGAGGCTTCTGTCATCTATAGGGGTAATATGGTCAAAAAACATCCAATAATCCTTTCCACAGTATCTTATATTCGGCTGCACCACAAGGAACTTCCCCCCTTTTTTGAGCACCCGGTGCACTTCCCTGATGGTCTTCCGTATGTCATCCCAGCCCAAATGCTCAAAGAAATTGTTCGTAAACGCCACGGCTACGCTCCCATCCGGAATCTTCCTCATGTCTGTTGAGCTGGAGATTACAACCTCCACGTCCCCGTCAGCGAATTTCTTGACATCGGAGTTAAGGTCCAGCGCGATCTTCTTTTTTGCCATTATGTTGTTTATAAATTCGCAATAGCCCGCAGCAACATCCAGGACTGTGGAATCCTTAGGTATGTATCTCTGGAAGAACTCCTTGCACAACACGCCATACATCTTCTTCCTGAACTCAGTGTCCGTGCCGAAGCGCCTATGGTAAATTTTCTCAAGTTCTCCCATGCATTCCCCGCCTAATTGGCTCTTTCGTATATTAAAAACACATTCTGCCCGTCTACCTGCACCGCCTTAACGCGGTGGAACTCCTGCATCAGCGTCGGGCTCACGGGCCCGCCACCCTCGCCCATGTACGGCAGCGCCACAATCAGGTCGTACAGCGGGACCTTCGGTTGCGGCGCCGGGTCCATGCTCATCGTCACGTATATGTACACGACCCCGTTCTCGTCCCAATACGCCCCGTTCTCCGGGGTGTCGGGCACGTCCAGCGGGTCAAAGAATCCCTCCAGCGACCCGTCCTCGGCTATGCGGAACTCGTTGTTCACCCAGTTGTACGTGGCAAGCAGGTATTTCACATCGTATTTGTCCAGCAGCTCCCTCGTCTTCGCCGCGTTCGTCCCATACACCATGACCGCCTGGTCCGCCATGCGCTCATGCATGTCCGTATAGGGGCTGGAGTGCGCCCTCCTGTAGGACACCACCTTCCGCCCGGTGAGCGCGTTCAGCATGAACCCGTCCTCGTTCGTTGTGAGGAACACATCATTCACTCCGGTGTTCCCATCCACCCATCCCTCAAGCTCCACATAATGCGCAGGCAGCGGCATCTCCTCCGCCATCTCGCTCCACGTGCCCACGCCCTTTGATTCCAGGATTCCGTTCGCAAGCACCGCCGCGAGCAGGATGCACGCGGCCACCGCCGCCATCTGCAGCCGCCCGTCCTTCACCATCCCGAGCAGCTCCACCAGCCCCACCGCCACCAGCAGAACCGCCGCGAGCGTCGCCAACCTCCCATACATCATGGAGCTCATCAGCTGCGTGCCAAGCAGCGGCTCCGTGATTGCCGGATGGAGAATCCCTATTATTGCCGCCACGAACACAATCAGCACAATCCCGTATTTCCCCGGATTCTTTAGCATGAAATATATGCCCGCAAGGTTCAGCGCCGAGAAAACAATCGCCGGGAAATCCAGCCCGAACGGCAGGAACAGGCTGTTGAGCAGACTGTATACCTCCTCCATGAACACGGAAAATTGCGTCACATCTTGATGGGTTATGTTCTGTATGTCGTTGGGCGTGTATCCATGGAACTCAAATATCGGCCTGAACCAGAAAAGCAGGGCTATCGCGAACCCAATGAGGAACAGCGCGCCCAGCCCCATCAAAAGCGGCTTTTCCGCTTTCAGGGTTTCCAGTTTCCATCCCCCTTCCTTCATTTTCGGATAAATCATATATATCGCGGAAATCCCCAGGAGAATAATCCCCACGAAGAACGCCTGCGTGTTGCTCAGAGCCATCAGCCCCATCAGCACGCCGGCGATTGCCGCGCTTTTCAGGTCCCTCTTCTCCATGAATATGTAAAGCCCGAGCACGAATGCGGGCACAGTGAGCACGTTCGCGAAATCCGAATACTTGAATATGGGGAAATCCCTCAGGAAAAGTATCGCGGCCATTATCCCCGCATACTTGTTCCCGCTGACCCTGGATACGAGCACATACGCAACCGCCAGCGACAGCACCTGTATCACCAATGAGAAGTAAATGAGCGCGTGCATCGTGTCCAGCCCGCTTATCCACGCGAATTTCGCAATGGATAAGTGATAAAGCCACGGGACCCAGGGCGGCTCCCCGGCCATCTGCGCGCTCTCCAGCACGTTCCCTCCGTTGTATATGTGGTTCACGCCGCCCAATCCGTTATAATAGTCCCCGCCGTAGAGCGGGCTGGGCAGCTGCTGCAGCGTGCTCAGGTACCCGTACTGCATTGCCAGGCCCACAACCAGCACTAGCGCAAAAACAAAATCCGCGTTCCCGATTTCCTTCCCCAAGACCTTCATCGCTTGCCCCTGTTCTCCTTTATCCACGCAAAAGTCTTCTCCAGCCCCTCGTCTATCTCAACCTTCGCCTTCCACCCCAGCCCCTCTATTTTTGCGGTGTCCGGCACCCTGGTCTTCACGTCGTCCTTGAACACGGGCAGGTGCTTCGTCTCCAGCGGCCTCCCTTCCCCGCACATCTTCCAGATCCGCTGCGCCAGCTCCATCACGGTGTATGGATGGGCGTTCGCCACGTTGAAGTCGTTGTTGTCCGTCCTGGGGTCAAACGCGAGCGTCCCTATCGCGTCCGCCAGGTCCTCCACATAGGTATAGGCGCGCACCTGCGTGCCGTCCCCAAGCAACTCCAGCGGATATTGCTTGTCGTAATACACCTTCTTTATCAGGTCCGGAATCACATGCGCAATCCCCACCTCGTTCTCCGGCACTTCCCCGGGCCCGTATGCGTTGAACGGCCTGAAGATTGTGTATTTCATCCCGTACTGGTCCCTGAACGCCGTGCAATAGTATTCGCCTATGAGCTTTGACATCCCATAGTGCGTAATCGGCGGGGGGGAGGTGAAGATGTCCTCCTCCTTTGAGGGGAAGCTGGCCGTCCTCTCAAAGACCATTGAAGATGAGAGGTAAACCATTTTCCTGAAGCCCTTGCTCCTGCGCGCGGAATCCATCAGGTTGGAGAACATCAGCGTATTGTCGCGCAGCACTTCCGCGGGGTACTTGTGGAAATACCCAATCCCGCCAATCTTCGCCGCGAAATGGAAGCAGTACTCAAAATCATCCAGCAAATCCCTGGTGGCCTCCATGTCGCACAAATCTATCTTTTCCAGCCGCACCTTTTCCAAATCTATATTCTTCACCTGCCCCTTGCTCAGGTTGTCCGCCACCGTGACCTCGTGCCCGTCACGCAGCAATTTTGCGACAACCCTGCTCCCTATGAACCCAGCCCCCCCGGTAACAAGAACTTTTGCCATTTCAACACCTGAAAATAACCGAACCCTTCCCGAAAACATTCCACACGTCTATCACAACGCACCCCGGCTTCACATGCTTCCTGTACCAGTCCAGCGGTTTTTTATATTCATTATGCGGCGTCGCCATCACCAGGAATTCCGCATCCTTTATCGCCGCCTCAAAGTCGGGCCCGTCCCTATAAACGTCGTGCGTCACAACGTTCGCGGATTCCCTCTTGAGTATTTTCTTTATCTTGTGCGAAAGCGAAAGCCGGTCGTCATCCGAGTTCGCCTTGAACGCCATGCCCAGCACCACGCTCTTCGCGCCCTTGAGCGGTTTTATTTTTTTCGCCTTGTTTATCAGGTGCCCGGGCAGATTCTCATTTATCTTCCAGGCGGTAGATATAAGGTCCGAAAAAGGAATCGTGCTCGTGAGGAAGAATCCATCCTTGAAAAGGCAGGGCCCCGCCGTGAACCCGGGTATCTTCGGCCCGCCCCTCGGATAATTTTTGTTGGATAGCTCCACTATCTCATGGATGTTCGCATCCCACTCGTCAGCAATCACCAGGAACTCATTCCCCACGGCGAAATTTATGTAGCGGTACATATTCGTGAACAACTTAAGCAATTCCGCATTTATCGCGCTCGTCCTATAAACTTCCTTTCCCATCGCCTTGAAGAGCTCCTCCGCCTTCTTCCCGCTCTCCTCGTCAAGGGAGCCGACGATTTCCGGGAGCACCTCAAGCTCCTCCATCGCCTTCCCCTCCGCAATCCTCTCCGGGCAGAAGACAAGGTAGAAGTCCTTCCCCACTTTAAACGTGGTCTTTTCCTCTATGAAATTCTTCAGGTATTCCGTGCTTCCGGGCGAAACCGTGCTCCTCAGGACCAGCGTCTGCCCCTCCCTGAAATGCTGCTTCATTGAGCCGAGCGCCGCCTCCAATTGCGTATAATCCGGGTTCATGTGCTCGTCCACGGGCGTCCCCAGCGTGAGCACCACATAATCCGAGTCCGCTATCTTGGAAAAGTCCATGGTCGCCTTGAAATCCTTCCCATTAACCTTCGCAAGGGCCTCCTCCATCCCCTTCTCCCTGAATGGCGCCTTCCCTTCCCTCAGCATGTCTATCTTCTTCGCGTCCACGTCTATCCCGTACGTATAGACGCCCTTTGAGGCGAAGAAAATCGCGAGCGGAAGCCCCACCCTGCCTATCCCTACAACAGCAGCCTTCATTTTTTTCCACCCAAATAAGCGAGCTTGAACATCTTAAGGAATAGCATAAAATAACTAATAAAGGTATTGCCCAGCTTGAACTTCGCCTCGCCCGCGCTCCGGTCCTCCCAGCTCGCGGGGATTTCGCATATTTTCGCGCCTGCCAATTTCATCCTTATGAGCATTTCGGCGCTCACCTGGAAGCCCCTTGACTCCACCGGCAACTCCTTTGCTTTTTCCACCCTGAACGCCTTATACGCATTTGACGCATCGCCGGTCCCGAGGTTGAACGCAATCCCGACCGTCCAGTTGAACAATCTATTTGAAACCATTTTCAGGAAGGGATACCTCCTGATTTCGGACCCTTCCATGAACCGCGAACAAACCACTGCGTCGCATCCCGCGTCCATCCCCTCTTTTATTCTAGGGAGAAGCGCGGGGTCGTCCGAAAGGTCAGCCATCATTATCACCGCATACTTCCCGGAGGCCATCCTTATCCCATCCCTTATGGAATACCCAAACCCGAACGGCTCCACCCGGTTCACCAGCCGCACGTTCCCGTTCTTCGCGGCAAACGCACCTACCTTCTCTTTCGTCCCGTCCTTGCTCCCATCATCCATCACGAGGATTTCATACCCATCCCCGCCCTTTTCCAGCACGTCCGCTATCTTCCCCAGCGTCTTCTCAACGCACTCCGCCTCGTTCCGTGTGGGCACTATTATGCTCATCTCAGTTCCCATAGAAATATCACTCATACTGGAAGGCAACCCCGTCCGATTTCCAAGGGATATTTTTTAATCCCTTACTCCGCAATCTCCAATGGTTTTGGAATGGGGAAAAACAATCTCTTCAATTTCTTTTTCGCCAGCCGTAACGCGCTCATCCTATGCGTTCTCCTATACCTCGCCATTCCGTTAAACACATTCCTCAGCTCACCCTACCCCGGCGGGGTGGATGCCGCCACGCACCTCTTCCAGATAGGGCTCATAGCCGAAGAAGGATTCACCCCATGGAACCACTGGTGGTATGGGGGCATCCCGCTGCTTGAGCAGTACCCTCCGCTCTCGCACCTCTCCGGCGCCTTAATCTCAAATCTGGTGGGGGTGGAAACCGCCTACAAGATGGTGTTCACGCTCATCTTCATGCTCTTCCCCATCTCCTTCTACCTCCTCCTGCAGGAGTTTGGTTTCAAGGACGGGCAGAAGGCATTTGCATTGTATTTCTTCTCCCTCTGCCCGGTCTATTCCTACCATATGCAGGGAGGCGTCTTCTCCGCGATGTTCGCCATCCCGTTCGCAATCCTTTTCCTGAAGTTCCTGGCCCGCACGCTCAACTCCGAAAAATGGCTCTGCCCCGCCGCGCTTTCCGCAGCCTCGCTTGCGGTAGCCGCCCTCTCGCACCTCCTCATCCCGGTCATAGCCGGCCTTTTCGGGCTCATCTATTTGGTTTCTTTCAAGCCATGCATAAGCTCGCTAAAGCGCCTCGCCCTCATCGGCTTCCTCTCCTTCTGCCTCGTCGCGTTCTTCTGGGTGCCCCTCACCCTCAATTACACGGTCAGGGGGGATTCGCTCGGCCTCTCATCCCTGTCCATTTCCGAAATTGCGGCAACCGCCCTCGCGCCGCTGGGCAGGGCGTTCGCGGTTTACATCAACTACACGTCCATCCTCCTGCTCGCCGCGCTTTCCGCCGCCACCCTCCTCTCATTATATTCATCTTACACGCAGAACCGGCACAATCACCTTTGCTTCTTCGTCCTAACCATTGCCGCGATGCTCGTGTGGATACTCTTCCTTCCGCACTCCGGGCAGGCGGGCGGAAAGCTCTCGCTCGTCCTTCCAGCCGTGTTCGCAATCTTCCTTGGGAGCAATTTCTCCAGGCAGGGCATCCATGTCTCTGCGGAGACAACTGGCAGAAATCCGCGGATTTCCGCCATCCTCTTCCCGCTTTCCATCCTCGTGCTTGCCCTCCTGTTCATCTCCCTCGTTCTCGTGAAGCCATCCGGCGTCTCGGAGCACACCTACGGGCTTGCGGAGTGGGCCTCGCAAAACACCGAAGGCAGGGCCCTCTTCCTGCCGCAGGGGCTCGGGCTGCTTGACCCGTTTGACTCCAAGGCAAATTCCGACACCTTCCTCTACGAAACTTATCTGTTCCCGCACCATTTCGGCAGGGAGATATACAACGGGTGGTTCTTTGAGGCGGAGCCCCGCCCTGAAATCCTCCAAATATCCATCACCTGCGTCAGGCAGATAGGCTTGCAGGGCATCCTTTCAAACCTGAGCATATCGGGCCGCACAATCCTTTCTGCGTTTACGGATTCCTGCAAGCCCCTGCCCTCCACTGAAAAGTTTTGCGAAACAGTTACGGAAGGCTCCGTTGGCAGCGTCTTTGTGAACAGCAATTTCCCAGATGCCGTCAATTTCGCGGATAATGCATCATGCCTCGGCAGGTCTGGTTCCTACGGGCCGCTCATCGCATATCATGTAGTGGGCAGCAAGCCGTATGTTGACAACGATTTCAATTACACCAAGAAATCCGGCACAATCTCCATCGTTGTGGATGGCCCGTACCACGGCAACCTCACGGTGCGGGAAAGCTACTACCCCTCCTGGAAGGCCACCGCAGACGGGCAGGAAGTTCCCGTCCATAGGAGCGAGTACGGCTTCCTTTCCGTCCCGCTTGATTTGGGCGCAGGCCCGCACGAACTCACTCTTGAGTATGTGCCCAACAACTATTACGGGCTGTTCA
>JAGVON010000039.1 GCA_020052735.1 archaeon
AGGCAAACCAAGGTGGAAATTCCCGCTTACTTAAATCCGATTGGGATGGACTCGCAGGGCTGGGAAGAGATGAAGGTCCCGAAAGCATTCGCAGAGAAGCAGCTGAAGATATTGAATGCTTACACCTCCATGGGCATAAAGCCCACATGCACATGCACACCTTACCTTATCGGCATCCGCCCGAAAGTGGGGGAGCATATTGCGTGGGCGGAAAGCTCCGCGGTTGTGTTTGCTAATTCTGTTTTGGGTGCCCGCACGAATAGGGAAGGGGGGCCTTCTGCCCTTTATGCAGCCATCTGCGGAGTGACCCCTAATTACGGGATGCATTTGGAAGAAAACAGGATTGCAGATTTGGTGGTGGATGTAAAGGTCGCGCTCCCGGACAGGAGCAACTTCGGCGTCCTGGGTGCAATCGCGGGAGGGATTGCGCGGGGAAGAGTGGTCGCGTTCAAGGGCATAAAGAAGGCGGATGAGGACAAGCTAAAATACCTGGGCGCTGCGATGGCCGCATTCGGCTCCAATTCGCTGTTCTTCATAAAGGGGATTACTCCGGAATGGAAAGTGAGGGACGGCGCCGAGGAGATTGTTGCGGACGAATCCGAGATGGGGCGCATGAGGAAGACGCTGGACGAGTGCCCGGACGAAGATATCATTACTACGGGCTGCCCGCACGCATCCCTTGCGGAGATAACGGAAATAGCGGAGATGGTGGGCGGGAAGAAATTGAGTAAGCCGCTCTGGGTTTGCGTATCCCGCATTGTGAAGGATATTGCGGCGAAGCAGGGGCTTGTGGAAATCATTGAAAAGGCGGGCGGAAAATTGGTTGCGGACACGTGCATGGTGGTTTCGCCCATGGAGGAGATGGGCTACAAGAGCACTGGGGTAAATTCGGCGAAGGCGGTCAGGTACCTGCCCACGATGTGCCAGCAGAAGGTCCATTTCGGGAAATTGAAGGATTTGCTGGAATTCAAAGGCGAAAAGGGAGGGGCGAAGGGAAAGAGTTCCGGGGGGAGGAAAAAATGATAGTGAAGGGAAGGGTAATCTCGGGGGGGCATGCCAAGGGCTCCGTGTTGGTCACGATGGACCCCATCTCCTTCCTCGGGAGCGTGGACCCGAAGACAGGGATAGTAATAGAAAAGGGGCACTCGCTGGAAGGGAAGAGCGTGGCTGGAAGAATACTGGTATTCCCCAGAGGCAAGGGCTCCACCGTTGGCTCATATGTGCTATTGCAACTGAAGAAGAACGGCGTGGCCCCGCTTGCGATAATCAACGTTGAGGCCGAGACCATCATAGCGGTGGGCGCAATCATCTCCAAAATCCCGATGCTGGACATGCTGGATAAGGACATATTTGAGATATTCAAGGATGGGATGGCTGTTGAAGTGGATGCGGTTAGGGGGGAGGTAAGGTTCTGAATGTACCATTACAGAAAGGGCGCGGGAGCGGAGAGGGAACTCATCAAGATGTTCTCTGAGCGCGGCTTCATGGTGGTGCGCGCGGCGGGGAGCGGCGTCAATTCATTGTCTCCGGATCTTCTTGCGTTCAAGAGCTCCGCGCATTATGCGATTGAGAGCAAGGCGTGGGAGAACGACCGCCTTGCGATAAAGAGGGACCAGTTTGAAAATTTGAAGAAATGGACTGAGACGGCTGGAATTACTACTTTCATTGCGTGGAGGAAGAACAGGGAGAGGTGGGTTTTCATTCCTTTATCCGTATTCAAGGAGGCAAAGGAGAGTTATACCATAGGATGGGAGGATGCGAAACTGATTGGAAGGGACATCTCGGATTTGTGAATTAAATGAAGAAGAATGATTTCCTGGAAAATATAGATTACTCCCAAACCAGCAACCTTTCAATCTGGGGAACCGGAGATAAAGATACTCTTGAACTTCTTGATAAAATTGAAATCAGGGGCAAATGGCTTAACCTGGCGGCGGGAGATGGAAGGTATAACCTCAAGCTTCTGGAAAAAGCCGATTCTGTGGTCGCTTCAGATATACACAAGGGCGCATTGGCCAAGCTATGCCGCACAACCCCGGAACAATACAAGGCCAAATTGCATACAAAAGCATTTGACTTGACCAAAAGATTTCCGTTTGAGGACGGAACATTTGACGGCGTATTCTGCTCAGGCACGCTGCATTTCTTTCCAAAAGAAGTTTTGAAGGGGGTGCTTGCTGAGATTAGCCGCGTCCTCAAGCCGGAAGGAAAGGTGATGATTGATTTTGCAACTGATGTCAAGCGCGTTTTTCCGGATGGAAGCATCTGGGTGAAAAGGGGGGAGCCAGGATACAAGCTGGAAGAAGCGGCGAAGTTTCTTGAAGAAAGTTTCCGGGATTATAAGATTGAGACGCGCAGGTCAAAAGTTGATGAAGATGATGTGAAGATAAACAGCCATACTTACAAATTCAGCTGCAACTACATCCTGATTGTCGGAGAAAAGAAATAATCATCGTATTTTCAGGAGCTCTTCAGCGAGTAGTTTTCCGCTTTCCTTGTTCAGGTATCTATTGTCGTTTCCGCACATCGGGTCTAAAATGCATTTGGGGCAGCCCTTTTCGCAGGAGCATTTTTCCAACCTGTCCAATGCCATCTTTGTTACGGACTCAAATTTTCCATATACAATGTGCGTAATCCCGTTCCCATCCGGAACCCCATCATACACATACATCCTTCCGGTCGGATAGGAAATGCCCCCGATTTCCTTGGGGTCCGCGCCGGTGATTGCGGGCATCATGGAAATGGAGACGTGCTCAAATGCGTGCAATCCGTCCCCGAAATTGGGGATTATGGGCACCAGGTCGTCCGCATCCAGCCAGATTGCATAAGTGTCAAATTCATAGATGTAGGGGGTCTCAAAATGGTGCTCGCCCAATTTTGTGCTGGAATATGCATCCTTTATCGCAAATCCATAAACCGTATCCACGATATGGACTTTTCCAAAAGTGAGCGCATGCCCGAGGCAATCCCTGGTTTCCACGTGCTCCACAACCTCCGCTTCTTTTGTGCGGAGGGCATGGGTGTATTCCTCCACTTTCCTTCCCAGCGGCTCCACGGTTGCGATTTTGGTCTCCAAATCCAATTTCTGGGACATGAACGCGCGCCCGCCGTGCAGGTAGATGGCGCCCTCAAACAATTCGCCTATCGCCATGTGCGAATCGCGCTCTCCGATGAATTTATCGCGGGAGGAATCACAGATGCGCACGGATTCGCCTATGCTGCGTATGTTCATGGTGCGGACCCGCTTCGCCCCCTCTTTTGTTATGCTGATGAGGGAGCCCCATTTCTTGACCAGCTCTTCTTCCTCCAAAGAAGCAAGGATTGCGGTCAATTCCTCGTCTATTTCTTCCGGGGAATACATCATGTCCTTTGCCGCGGAGAGGATGTGCATCCTCCTTATCTTCTCATTCTTAGGATTTACGAAGCAGTTCTCCGGGTCCCCATACAAATACTGGTCAGGATTTTCCACATAATACTGGTCCAAAGGATTTTCCTTCGCAACGAATACACCATATGCCTCCTGGCCCTTCCTCCCGGAGCGGCCGAGGCGCTGTTTTACGCGGGTAACGGTGCCCGGGAAGCCCGCAAGTATCACTACATCCGTATCCCCGATATCCATCCCTAATTCCAGGGCGGACGTGCTTGCAAGGAACCTTATCTTCCCCTCCTTGAACCTCCTTTCCACGCCCCTCCGTTCTTCCTGCGAAAGCCCGGAGCGATAGACGCCCAAATCAAGGTTCATCCCGTCCGCGATTATGCCCATCCGTTCAACGGTGGAATGGGAATTGCCGAAGATGAGCGCTTTTCTCCCTATTTCCTGCGCCACTTTGAGTGAGGCGACCAGGTAGCTGTCTTCTGGATTGACGATGAAGTGGTGGAACTCGGAGCGGGGGGAAGAAGTGCCCTCCACCAGCTCAAATTTCTCGCCCGTCAATTCTTCCGCGAATTCCTTTGCATTCCCCACGGTTGCGGAGGTGGCGATAAATTGGATTTCCCTATGGTACCTTTTGCGCATCAGGCGCTTCAATCTCCAAAGGATGTTGTATACGTGGGCGCCGAGCACCCCGCTATAGATATGGATTTCATCCAAAACCACATATCTGAGTTTTTCAAAATAGGAATTGAAGAGGCGGTTATGCAGCAAAATGAAGTGGAGCATATCCACATTTGAGATAATTATCTGGGGCGGGTTCGCCCTTACTTTCTCCCTTGCATTCTGGGAGGTGTCCCCGTCATAGGTTTCGGTGCGCACCCCGTAGATGCTGAATTCGCGGAGGCGGTCCAGCTGGTCCCGCGCAAGCGCCTTTGTTGGGTAAAGGAGGAGTGTGTTTTCCCCTTTTAGCGCGCCCTCAACCGCGGGAACGATGAAAACCTCGCTCTTCCCCCCGGCGGTGGGCGCAACAATTACTACATTCTTCCCTTCCTTCACCAATTCTATTCCTTTTGCCTGGTGCTCGTACAATTTCTTTATGCCCCTGCCCTCAAACACGCCTTTTATG
>JAGVON010000109.1 GCA_020052735.1 archaeon
ACCCCCTCCCCTTCGCTCTCCGCCCCTCTTACGCTGCAATTCCTTGCAACGGGGCGTCGACCGAATCTCTTTAGGGTAATCATACCTCCCCCCAACTTCACTTTGATACGCTTCGCACGTACTCCTTACGCACTTTCCATTTCTTCCCAGCAACTTTACTTACAAATAAAAATCCCTATGCACAATACTTCCCTTGCTTGTTATGCCCTTCGGGCAACTAAGAGGATGATGGCATGGTATCCGTAAACGAAATCGTCGGGCTCATTGACGGCGTCTCCGGGGACACGACGGTCCCCAAGAACATCCGCAGGGCCCTTGAGGAAGCAAAGGGGAGGCTTACCTCCCCGGATGAGCTGACCGTGCGCCTTAGCTCGGCAATCTACTCAATTGAATCGGTCAGCGAGGATGTGAACATGCCCCAGCATGCGCGCATGCAGATATGGAACATCCTCAGCGCGCTGGAATCCATCAAGAAGTGAAGGGATGAAGGCGCTTCTTGAAAAGGGCGTCAGGATTTCTCTGGAGGCGGAAAAGCTTGCCGATTCATCTTCCATCCCCCCGGAGGAGCTCCTCTCGCTCCAGAAGAATTTCATTACCGAAGACGACGTAAGGCTGCTCATAGCGCAGAAGAACGAAAATAAAAAAGAGGAGCCCCTTGACGCCGAACAAAAAGCCAAGTTCATCCCCCCCTCCGGTTTCCATCCGCTCGCAAAGGAATACGGGCCCTCCCTCCGCTTCCACGAGAAGCTGGACGTAACAGGCAAGTCCAGGGGCAGCGGCACGGTTGACGACTTCGTCGCATATTTCCGGGACAGGTTCCAGCGGCTCTCCCGCATGCTCACCGCATACTCCTCCAAATACCCGGAAGCCGCCCTCCAGGAAATGAAGAAATCGGAGGGCCAGAAGGTAAAATCCATAATCATGATAACCGACATCCGCCAGACCAAGAACAATAACATACTAATGGATGTGGAAGACCTGGAAGGCAAATTCAAAATTTTATTCTCCCAGCGCGACGAAAAAACCTTTGAGCGCGCCAAGCTGCTCGTGCGCGACGACATAATAGCCGTATTCGGGAAGGTCACCAACGCATTCATCGTAGTTGAGGAATTTGAGTTTCCCGACCTCCCGATCTCCCGCGACCGGAAGGTGTGCGAAAAAGACGTCGCCATAGCTTATCTTTCGGACATCCATTTCGGCAGCAACAAGTTCGTCCAGCCGTATTTGGACGGATTCGTGGACTGGCTCCACGGCAACCGTGGCAACCCCGAGCTCGCCGGAAAAATAAAATACATCTCAATCGCCGGCGACCTCGTGGATGGGATTGGCATCTACCCGAACCAGGAAAGGGAACTCACCGAGAAGGACATCTACAAGCAATACGCGCAGTTTGACGCATTCATACAGTCCCTCCCTGATTACATAGAAATAATAGTGGGCCCCGGAAACCACGACGCGGTGAGGAGGGGCGAGCCCATGCCCGCAATCCCAACTGACATGGTGAAGAGCGACGTCCATCTCATAGGCAGCCCCGCTTACGCAACGATTGAAAATTCGGACCACCTCATCTACCACGGCACATCCACGGACTCCTGGATTGCCTCCATCGCCAAGCTCTCCTATGACAAGCCCGAGCACGTGATGGTGGAATGCCTCAGGAGAAGGCACCTTTCCCCCATTTTTGGGGGAAACGCCATAGTCCCCGAGCGCATGGACTACATGCTCATAGAGAAGGAGCCGGACGTGCTCCATTTCGGCCACGTGCACAAGAACGGCTACACAAAATACCGGGGAACGCTCGTAATCAACTCCGGAACATTCCAGAGCACCACCGATTTCCAGCTGAAGCAGGGGCACATCCCCACGCCAGGCAGGGTCCCGGTCCTTGAACTGAAGAGCGACGCGCTCCGCACGCTGGATTTCTCGAGGTAGGAAAATGGATTACTTTGAAACGCTGAGGAAGGAACTGGACCGCGCGCATGCGGCCGCTTCAGAGGCACGCTGCAAGGGCTTTGACCCATCCGACAAGGTGGAAATCCTAGTTGCGAAGGACGTCGCCGCCAGGGTGGAGGGGCTCGTGGGCCCCGTTGGAATAGCCGAAGTCATAAGGAAGATGGAGGCGGGCGGCCAGTCCCGCACCGCAATCGCATTTGACCTCGCGGGCAGGATTGCCGCGGGCGAATTCTCCAAGGGCACGCCCCAGAAGCTCATGGAGCAGGCGGTGAGGACCTCCGTGGGCCTCCTCACCGAGGGCGTGCTGGTCGCGCCAACAGAGGGCATAACCGAGCTCAGCATAAACGAGAACCCGGACGGCACCGATTACGTCTCATTGCATTTCGCGGGCCCCATCCGCTCCGCAGGCGGCACCGTCGCCGCACTCAGCGTGGTCTTCGCGGACATCGCAAGGAAGAAATGCGGCATAGGCAACTACCGCCCCACCGAGACCGAAGTCGCAAGGTATGTGGAAGAAGTAAACGTATACGAAAATCGCTGCAACCATCTGCAATACAAGCCCCCGGACGAGCACGTCGCCCACATAGTCCGCAACTGCCCGGTGTGCATAGACGGCGACCCCACCGAAGACGTGGAGGTTTCCGTCCACCGCGACCTTGACCGCGTGAAGAGCAACCGCGTGCGCGGAGGCATACCCCTCGTCCTCTGCGAAGGGATAGCGCAGAAGGCGCCCAAGGTCCTCAAGCAGGCGAGCAAATACGGCTTGGATTGGAATTGGCTCCAGGACATCATAAAAGTAAAGACGAAGGAAGACAGGGTAGAGGTAAAGCCCGACTTCACATACCTGGAAGGGCTGGTTGCCGGCCGCCCGGTCTTCAGCTACCCCATGGCAAAGGGCGGCTTCCGCCTCAGGTATGGAAGGAGCCGCACCAACGGCATAATGGCCAGGAACATCCATCCCGCCACCATGGTCCTCCTTGATTCCTTCCCAGCCAACGGCACACACATGAAGGTGGAGCGCCCCGGGAAGGGCTGCATCGTCACAGTATGCGACTCCATAGAGCCCCCCGTGGTCCGCCTGAAGAACGGCTCCGTGGCAAGGGTAAGGAGCGCGCAGGAGGCCCACTCCATCCACCCGGACGTGGAAAAAATCCTGTTCCTCGGCGACATGCTCGTCACCTTCGGCGACTTCCTCAAGTCCAACCATCCCCTCATGCCCTCCGGCTACTGCAAGGAATGGTGGGAAGCGGAATTGGAGGCCGCGGACCTCCCCGTCCCCCAATTCCATTGCGCACAGGACGCATTTGATTTCTCCCGCAAGAACAGCATCCCCCTCCACCCGGGCTACACCTATCCCTGGCACGACCTCACCCATGATGAAATGTCATCCCTCGCGCATTACCTGTCCAGGGGAACTCCCACCTGGGAGGGCAACCACCTCCGCGAATTCCTTCTCCCTCTTGATAAGGAAAAATACATCCTTGAATCCCTTTACGTGGAGCACAAGGTTGACGGCCAGAACATCCTCCTCTCCGGAGATGATGCGTTCGCCCTCCTCTCCTCCCTTGGCCTCCTCATGGGCCAGAAGCTTGACTCATCCTCGTTTTCAATAGACCCCAACACAGATGTGATGGAAAACATCTGCCGCCTCTCCGGCATAACGGTAAGGCGCAAGTGCCCCACATACGTGGGCGCAAGGATGGGCCGGCCCGAAAAGGCCAAGGAGCGGATAATGCCCGGAAGCCCGAACATCCTCTTCCCCACCGGCTCGCCCAAGAACCGCAGTTTGGTCAAGCTCTACAAATCCTTGAAAGGAAGGGAGAAGGAACGGGGAATAAATGTGGAGATAGCCCGCTTCCGCTGCACCGGCTGCGGAAAGCCCACCTTCTCCACGCGCTGCCATTCCTGCGGCGCCCTGGCCACCACAGAGCTGGTCTGCCACAAGTGCGGCGCGGTCACCAAGGAAAAAGAACATTGCGGCATGCCCACCCAGGCATACGACTACCGCCCGCTTGAGCTCATCTCCATAATGGAGAAGGTGCGCAACGGGCTCGGCTTCATGCCCCCGGACTTAAAAGGGGTGAAGGGGCTCTTCAGCGACTCCCGCATCCCGGAGCGCCTTGAGAAGGGCTTCTTCCGCGCCAAGCACTCCGTGTATGTGTACAAGGACGGCACCTCCCGCTTTGACGCCACGGACGTCCCGCTCACCCACTTCCGCATCTCGGAAATAAACCAGACCGTGGAAGGCATAAAGGCCCTTGGCTACACCCAGGATTCCGAGGGCAAGCCCATCACATCGGACGCCCAGGTGGTCGCGCTCATGGCCCAGGACATCCTCGTCTCCAGGCACGGGATGGAATACATCTCCAGAATCGCAAATTTCATTGATGACACCCTGGTAAATTTATACGGTCTCCACCCCTTCTACAAGCTCAGGAACGAGAAGGACCTCATAGGCCACATGGTCGTTGGGCTCTCCCCCCACACCTCCGCCTGCGTGCTAGCCCGCATAATCGGCTACACGGATGCGAATGTGGGGTATGCGCATCCATATTTCCACACGGCAAAGAGAAGAAATTGCTTTCATGGAGATGAGAAAATACTTGTCCATGACGGCTCAAAATCCAGTATTGTAAAATTGCGCGAACTCGTGGAGAGTCACCTGTTCGGAGAAACAGAAAAAGATGATTTCGGAACCGAATACAATAAAGTAAATGGCATAAGCACCTTTGCCTTCAATAAGGAAACTCGGAAGTTTGAACTGGCAAACATAACCCACGTTTCACGCCACCCAGCCCCGAAAAAACTACTCCGGATTACAACAAAAAGCGGAAGGAATATCATCGTAACCCCGGACCACCCGTTCCCATCCAGCAACGGAGAAAAAGTTATGGCAAACAACGTGACGGAAGTTCTTATTCCTCAGAATGTTGAGTCATTTGATGGCGGGGTATTCTCTGATGAGGTCGTGGAAAAGAAACCAGTTGATTGTCATGAGGAGTACGTATACAACCTTACAGTAGCAACTCATCATACGTTAGTATGTTCCGGAATCGTTACTTTTCAGTGTGATGGAGATGAAGATGCAATAATGTTACTCCTTGACGCCCTCCTGAACTTCTCCCGTTCCTACTTATCCAGCAAGAGGGGAGGCACCATGGACGCGCCCCTCCTCCTCACGCCCATGATAAACCCGCTTGAGGTGGATGACGAGGTCCATGGGATGGAAGTAGTATCCAAATACCCCCTGGACTTCTACCAGGCATGCGAGAAGCTCTCCTTCCCCGGAGACATCAAGCTCGCGACCGTGAAGGACCTCCTCGGCAAGCCCGAGCAATACGGCGACCTCCGCTTCATGTTTGACACTACCTCCCTCAACGAGGGCCCCATGGTGACCAATTACATAACGCTGGACTCCATCCCCGAGAAGATAGAGGCCGAGTTCCGCCTGCACTCCCTCATCCGCGCCGTGGATTCCAAGGACGCGGCCGAGCGCCTCATCCTCTCCCACTTCATCCCGGACATCTACGGAAACCTCCGCTCATTCTCGCGGCAGTCCTTCCGCTGCGTGGACTGCAACGAAATCTTCCGCCGCCCCCCGCTCATAGGCAAGTGCTCCAAATGCGGAGGCAAAATTATCCTTACCATAAACAAGGGCGGCATAGAGAAATACCTCAAGGTCTCCATGCGGATGATTGACGAATACGGATTGCCCTTCTATTTGAAGCAGCGCCTGCAGCTGGTGGAGAAGGAGATAGACAGCGTCTTCCGCGACGAAAAGGTGGAGCAGAAGGGGCTCTCGGATTTCATGTAGCGCCAAGGCTGAGGGACGGAAATAAAATAGAAAATAAAATAAAAATAAAGGAAGTTATTTGGCGTATTTCTCTGCCATGTCCCCGATGACCGGCAGCTTGTATTTCTCGCCCTGCCACGCCTTCCACATCATGAACAGCATCACGAGTATGGGCAGGAACAGGAACGGAAGCACGCAGAAGCCGCCTATGCCGCCCGTCAGCACGGAAACTATCATGAACACCACCCACATCGCGATCATATATACGAAAGTAATCGCAGTGAGCAGGAGGTCCTGGTACGCATGGAACGCCACGAACTTGTCGTTCTTCTTGTCCGTGAACAGCACGAACAGCGGCACCCAGAAACTTATGAAGTAGCAAAGCATCCCGAACAGGTTTGAGTCGCTGCTTCCCGAGCTCTGCACCGGCTCCGGGGCAGCAGCCTTTTTCTCTACCTTCTTTTCTTCAGGCATTGAAAATCACCACTATGCATTAAAAGGGAGGACATTATAAATCTTTCAGGGAGAGCTTCACAGGTGCAATAATGCTCATATTCAACACCCTCACCAGGAAAAAGGAACCATTCGGCGCAAAGGAGGGCGGCAAACTATTCATATATGTGTGCGGCCTCACGCCATACGACCACGCCCACGTGGGCCATGCCCGCACCTACGTCGCCTTTGACACCATAAAGCGCTGCCTCATGCAGAAAGGCGCGGACGTCTTCCACATCCAGAACGTAACGGATGTGGAGGACAAGATATTCAACAGGAGCCGGGAGACCAAAATCCCGCCGCAGGACCTCGCCGAGCGCTTCCAGGGCGAGGCAATTGAATTGTTTGACCTCCTTAACGTGCTCCGTGCAAACGTATATCCTAAAGTGAGCGAGCACATCCCCGACATAATAGGCATGATACAAAAAATCCAGAAGAACGGGCTCGCCTACGAAACGGAAACAGGCGTCTATTTCTCCGTCAAGAAATTCCGCAGCTATGGGAAGCTCTCCGGCCAGAAGATGGACGAGATAAAGAAGGGCTCACGCATAGGGGCGGACGAGACGAAGGAGCATCCCGAGGATTTCGCCCTCTGGAAGAAGGGCGACGATGTCCTAACATTCAATTCCCCCTGGGGCATCGGCCGCCCCGGCTGGCACATAGAGTGCTCCGCCATGGCGATGAGATACACGGGCGGAAAGCCCCTTGACATCCACGGCGGCGCAAGGGATTTGATTTTCCCGCACCACGAGAACGAAATCGCGCAGGCAGAGGGCTCCACAGGGGAAAAGTTCTCCCGCTTCTGGATGCACACCGGCTTCCTTACTGTAAATGGGGAGAAAATGAGCAAATCCCTGGGCAACTTCATCACGCTCAAAGACCTCCTCTCCAGGCACTCCCCCAACTCCGTGCGCCTCTTCTTCCTCCGCAGCCATTACAGGAGCCCCGTTGATTACAGCGAGGACTCCATCCGTTCCGCAGAGGAATCCGTGAAGCGCATCTTCAATTTATGGGAAATGCTGGACGAGGCGCTCGTTGAGGAGAAGCCCTCCGCCCCGGACAAACCCTTCCGCAATGGTTCTGACGCGGAAATCTCCGGCTTCTATGCGTGCATGGACGATGATTTTGACACCCCGGGCGCAATCGCGCATTTGTTCAACCTCGCATCCCTCTCATTTTCGCAATTGGAAAAGGATAAGCCGGACTTCGGGCAGTTGGGGAAGGTCCGCGAAAAGCTTGAGCAGATGCTCTGGATTCTGGGCTTGAAGAAGGAGGAGATTGAAATGCCGGAAATGACGGAAAAATTAGTAACACTATTGATAGATTTGAGGGAGAAGGCCCGCAAGGAGAAAAATTACGGGATGTCGGACGAGATAAGGAAGCGCCTGAGCGAACTGGGCGTCGTCCTTGAGGATGGCGGCAAGGGCGTGAAGTGGAGATTGGAAAAGAGATAGATGATTATGAACGGGAGGACCGCACAGAGAGCGCCTGCGGAAGCAGCCGCCCACGGAATGGAGTTAGTGACCAGCGACCGCCAGCAGCAACAGGTCACGGTGGTCTCGGACGCAAACAACCTCCTAAATGCGCTCACGGACATGCAGCGCAACAACACGCAGCTCCTCAACGCATCCGGCAATCCAATCACCAACGAACTTGATGTCCGGGATTTCATCCAGTTTCAGCTCGGGCAGGAGGGCTACAAGGTCACCCCCATGCGCAACATCATGGACGCGGACCCCGCATTTATGGACTTCGTAATCGCCGCCCCGGAGCGGCAGGACGGCTCCCAGGACCTTGAGCACGGCACCGTGTTCAGCATGTCCGGCGGCGTCCCGCACGCCCTCAATGATTTCCAGGCGGAGCAGGTGCTTGACTATTACGGCGCGCTCACCGTAACCCGCACCCTCTCAGGAGGGGTGGACAACGCGCGTGGAGAGCACTTTGAGGCCTCCTTTTCCGCAAAGCCGGGCGAGCAGGTGAGCGCTTTTGACCTCGCCATGAACATGGAGCAGTACAACGTGAGATTCTATGGGCAGAGCCCGGCCGGCGTTGTCAACATGGAGGGGGAGGAGATCCGCCCCACAAGCGTGCCCATAGAAAGCGCGGCTACAAGCACCATGCTCGCAATCTCCCTCCTTGAGCAGAACGGCTACGCGGTCCAGCGGTTTGACGCAATCTTTGACGCGGACCCGAAATGGATGGGTTATGCAATCGTCGCACCTAAGAACGAGGACGGCTCCATGAACATGTTCAGCGCGGAACTCGTGCAGATATACTTCGCCGAAGGCGGGTTGGGCAGAGTGGCGGACACCTCGTTGAGGGATGAGGCGATATCCGCCTACCAGAGCCTGCAGAGGCAGGAACAGTAAAATCAGACATAGGATATTCTACGGGCCTGGAGGGATTTGAACCCACGACACCCGGATTAAGAGTCCGGCGCTCTGGCCAAGCTGAGCTACAGGCCCAATTCCATATTTCTAAGGAATTAGAAAGCAGGATATAAAAGCAGCACAACAGTTTTTATACGTTATCTCCTGCTCAACGGCGCCCAATACTTCCTCTTGCCCCTCTTTGGCGCCCTCTTGGCAACCAGGTACTCCACTGTGTCCCTGTGCTTTCTTTCCGCCCTCCTCTTCGCGGCGCGCTTCTCTCCGCCCCGTTCGCCCAAAACCATCTTCTTTTCTCTTCTGCGCGCCTTCTGCTTCGCAATGGCCGCCGGAGTTAGCTCCGGTTTTATCTTCATCTCCCGTTTCTCCGCCTTGCGCCTCGCCTTTTTCTCTTTCTTCAGCTCCACCGCAGGCATCTCCCTGCGCACATTCTTCCTTTTTATTCCTGAGGAAAGCGGCGCCGCATCTCCGAACCTCACCTTCGCGGCGGGCATCTTCGGTTTCTCAGCGCGCCTTTCTGTTTCCGCCCGTGCCATCTCAGGGCGTTTTCTCCTCTTTTTCTTCCTTTCCTGCGGAAGTGCCGGATTTTTCGCTTCCTTCTCCGCCACTTTCTGCCTTGCAACCGGCGCCTTCATCCGCGCAGGCATCAATCTGCCAGTTATTTTAGGGATAGCCAACTTCAGCTTCGGCATGGGTGCAGGAGCATCCTCATCCAGTTCAATAGGCGCATTCAACGGCTTCATCCTTCCCTTGCGGTCTATCCTCCAGAAGGGCGTTTCCCCATGCGCCGGTTTTGCCGAGGGTTTGGATTCAACCTTGGAATCATCATTCCTGGCAGGGTTCTCCCCTTTCCTTTCCACCCTGTTTTCCGTCTTCGCCGCATTCCCCTCTTCAACGGGCTTCTCCGCCTGCTTCCTCTCCTTCCTGAATCTCACCTGTTCCGGCCCAGAAGAATCATATGCGAATCGCACAGGGGCTTCCTGCGCAGCCGGAGCATGCTCGGCCCTGCATTCCTGAACTTCGCCCTGCACAATCTCGGATGATGCTACGAATGCACTTTCTTCCGCCTGCGGCAGGGCAGCCGCCTCAACCCTGGCAGGCATCTGCCCAATCCCGCGCTCCCCGATTGCATCATAATAGCGTGCAATCCCCAATTCCCCGTCCGCCTTTAGCGCCGCAACCCTGAGCCACGCCATCGCCCCAAGGCCTGCCCTGTCCTGCACAAGCGCGGCACCGGGCACAAAGCCGGTTTGCGTTTCAAATCCGCGCGGCTCGGTGGTGGTGAGCTGCCGGAAATACTGCGGTGGCAGCAAATTATTTTCACCCATCGCAAGTTCTTCTCCAAAAAGCGGACGGGGTGGAGGCGTAACCATACCTGTCAAAGGATCATAAATACCAATTTTACTAGTTGTCAATTTTCCGGTATCTGTCCACTCGCCGCCCATGCATGCGCCATTCGCGTTTTTCTTCTTTTTTTCATCCCGGATATCGGGCATATCCGTCTTATAATCATCGGACTGCCATCTTACATTTGCAGTTTCTGGGAATAACACATTACCTCCGTTTACCCACACAATCTTATCATCCACCTCTACAAATGCAAGCCCGCCATCCACATAAAACTGGAGGTTTGTAACAACCTTTCCCTTCGGTGTAATGATCCAGACGATGTGGTCTGCATTATGTTCCTCATCATGCACCACATGCGCATAACCGCCGTTGTACTTCATGATGTCAACAGTAGCTTCTATGACAGTTGCGCCTTTTCTCGTTGGCCCTCTGTAAGATGCCCCCTCAAGTTCAATATGCCCCAACACTTTGCCGATGGGGTTATTCTCCTCCATTGGCTTATGCTGCGGAAAGCCTTTCTGCGCAATGGTGGCATCGAGCATTTTGGGCTTGTGGTTTTCTGGTGTTATCTGACCTCGGTTTACACCGTTTGCAGTGATTACTCTTGCAGCGTTTTCTCCACCCATTAATTCCACACCCAAATTGCGGAACTGCTTTTTCTGAAAACATTTTAATTCCCTTGCATGCGCACTGCGATTTCTTTTTATATCCAATACCTAAATACATCTTTAGGTGATAAATTTGGGCTTCCTCCTCCGCGACAAGCCGGCAAAAGTCTTCCTCCTGCTCAAGACCAAGTCCACATATCTCTCGGACATCGCCAAGGAAACGGGCACGACTTATGTGTATATAACCCACCTCATGACCTCCCTCCAGCAGAAGGGCATCGTCACAATCCAGGCGGCAGGGAAGAAGAAAACCGTCTCCCTAACCGAGAAGGGCAAGGAGATAGCGACCGCGGTGGAAGACCTGAGGAGGAAAATAGAATGATACGGGTTTTCAAAGGGAAAAGCCCCGCCCATCATCCCGTCTCCACCGGCTATTTGATTGATGGAAAAGTTGCCATAGATGCCCCCGAAGGGATAATTTACCCAAATCCCGAACTCATAATCCTCACCCACGAGCACTGCGACCACATAACCGGAATCCCAAACCACTCCTGCGGAATAGCCGCCAGCCCAGTTGCAATAAAGGAAATAAGCATAGGCCATTCCTTCTGCAAGGAACTGGGCCTCCCCGAAATAAAGAACGCAGAAATCCGCGCCCTCAAGGGCAATGAACTCCTAAAATTCCCGGGATTCACCCTCCGCATCCTCCACACACCCGGCCATTGCCCGGGCGCAATCTGCATTTACCTTGAGGAAAAGAAATATCTATTCTCAGGGGACACCGTGTTCCCGGATTTGATGCTCCCCAACCTTTCCCTCCCAAGGAGCGACCCTGCGCAGCTCCTCAACTCCTATGAAAAGCTCTCAGGATTGGAAATAGGGAAATTCTTCCCCGGCCACGGCGAACCTTTCTCTGCCCCGGGGTACATGGAAAAGCTGAAGGAAAAACTAACCATGCTCTAGTCCCTGCGCGTTCCGGAGACCGCCCTCAGCGCAATCTTCTTCCTCATCTGCGAAAGCACTTTCCTGTAATCCAGGTAATGGGAGAACGCGTTTATCTCCACGGTATAGCTGCCTTCCCTCGTGAGGTTGTTCGCGAATATCGGTACGGAAAAGGTGGAGGTGGAACCGGGCATTATCTCGCCCACCCTCTTCTCCACGTAATTCTGGTTGCAGTTCACGTCAAACCCTACGTTTGACCTCTGGGGAAGTGAAACATCCACGGAAACGAGCTGCTTGTGCGGGCTTATGTTCGTCACTCCCACGTCCATCATTATCTTGCCGTTCCTTCCGGTCCTCAGCCTCAACGAATCAAATTTCGCGGATATTGAGAACGGCTTATGCACGGGCGTGGTCGCCATCGGCACAGATGCCGCTCCGGCCCGCTCCGGCCCATCCCTTGATTTGCCCAGGAAGAAATCCATAACACCCATGCGAACACCTAATGGAACCTTATTCCCTAGTAATTAAAAACATGACATTATCCACAAAAAAAGGCGGAAGGGCCGCCAAGCGGCCCCCCTTCAGCATCACTCGTCCCCTTCCTCGTCTTCTCCAAACTCCTCGTCATCATCGAAGTCTTCGTCTTCCCAGTCTTCGTCCTCGTCAAAAGCGAACATCTTGCTCACCTGCCCCTATGGAAGTACCGAAGCAAATAAAAAGCTATGCCGTGCAATTACAGTTATAGAAGGTATATTCCTATGAGTGCTAGAAAAGAATGCCCAGCCCAGGCCATCCCGCAGCCAGTTGTGCCAACCAGGCCCGCGGAGAGGGAATTCGGCCCGAGGCAGATGGACAACACCCTGAGGCGCCTTGCCTGCGCCAACGCGTCCATCGGCAGGCTGTGCACCCCCAGCAGGCTCCCTTTCCACAGGAAGATGGAGAGGCACCTTGCGGACATGGTTGAGGCAGACCCAGGAATAAAGTCGGTCCATTTCTGGGAGTTGCTGGACGACGGGAAGTTCAAAAACATATTCTGGATTGAGTACTCGGGGCAATCAAGGCGCGAGCCGTTCATACCCGCGCACAGCCCGCTTGCGCAGAGGGTACTTGCAGGGGAGATGGCGGTGTTTGACGGAAACCAGATGGAGCTATTCAGCCGTAGGCCCGGGGATTATGCTCCGAGGGATGGAAACGGGCTTGGGTCCCCGGTTCTCCCGGGCTGCTGGGTTCCCGTTTATACAGGCTTGGGCGTAGAAATGAAAATAACCCACATGCTCTCCGCGGAAGGCGAATTCATCGGCACTTCACCGGAGCACTTCGCCAGGCAGGAATTCATCTCAATAATGTCCCGTGTCATGGGCCTGGAGTA